>CAMZCV010000119.1 GCA_947305035.1 uncultured Coriobacteriales bacterium
ATCGAAATCATCCTTCCATGCTCTTTGTGTGTGAAACACTTTCAATATACCGGATGGGACTGCGGTGGTGAACTTGGACCAAGATCCAACGTTACAAGCTATCGTACCCCTCGTCGTTGCCTGCCTCATCCGGTTCCATCGAGTCCGCCTCTCGCTCCAATGCCCTCGCGAGCTCACGTATGACCGAGGGGTCGCATGCCTGCGAGACGAGCTCGCCGAGCGTGAGGGCCGCGTGCACGAGGAACCTGCCATCGTCGCCGGGATACGGCTCTGCGAGCGAGGGAGGGCACTCGCTGAAGAGGAGGTAGTCACCCTCCCCGTCGGGAATCTCCAGGCACGTGACGACCTCCGCCTCCGGGTTCGATCCGCGCAGGGCGTCCGCCAGCTCCGACACCTTCATCCGTGCACCCCCTATGCAGCCAGGCCAAGGTCCCGACGGTGCTGCATCGGGCTCCTGTAGCCGAGGTCGCTCTTGATCCTGACGTCACGATACCACCTCAGGTACGCGTCGAGCATCCCCATGAACTCGTCGATCGTGACACCGCTCCAGTCACAGCCGTAGAAGAACTCCACCTTCAGCCTTCCGAAGAACCCCTCGCACCTTGCGTTGTCGGGGCTGCACCCCTTCCTGGACATCGACCTGACCAGGCCGTGCTCGTCGCATATCCTTATCCATCCGGACCAGCGATAGTGGCAGCCCCGATCCGAGTGGACCTTGGGGTGGTCGCCCTCGCCTAGCCACCCGCAGGCGCCGAGCAGCGACGAGTTGGCCATCTCGGCGTCCGGCGAGGTCGAAATCGACCAGCTCAGCGGCATGCCGTCGAAGCAGTCCACGATGGGCGAGAGGTACACCTTGCCGGCGGGGATGCGGAACTCGGTCACGTCGGTTACCCAGAGCTCGTTGGGCCCGTCGGCGCGGAAGTGGTGCTTCCCCCTCTCGTCGCGCAGCAGGTTCGGGGGCGCCTCGGAGGTCTCTCCCTCGTAGGAGCTGTAGCCGCGCTTCCTCTTGGCGGCGCGGGCGACGAGGCCCTCGTCCCTCATGATGCCGCGCACGGTCCACTCGCCGACGCCCACGGAGGCGGTGATGCGCCTGTAGCCGTACGTGCCGCCGCTGGCCTCGAACGCGGCAACGACGGCCTTCCTGGCGGCGGCATGCTCCTCGGTCTCGCCCCTCGCCTGGGCGTTTGTGTTTAGTCAAGTCCCAGTTTCGGGAATGTGCACGCATTTCTTTCGGGTCCGTGCACGAAACTTTTGCGGGTTTGCGCACGGACCCGCCGACCCTGACAGCAACCTCCTAGAACGGGACCTCGCAGCCGCCGAGGTCCAGCGGCGCCGGGGGCTCGGTCGGCCCTAGGTCCTCCGGGTCCGCGACGCACTCGGGGCAGTCGAAGCCCCTGCAGAGCGTCACGACGTCGTGGTGCTCCAGCACCCAGTCGTCGAGGTCCCAGATGGGGCACGCGATACGGCGCGAATCGGCCTCATCCCTCATGTCACTCGCCCCCCTTCCCGAGCATCAGAGAGTTCTCGAGCCTGTGGCTGGGCCCGCCGAACTCGACGAGCCTGCCGTGGTGCACCACCCTGTCGACGATGGCCGCGGCCAGCTTGTCGTCCGCGAACACCGTGCCCCACCTCGAGAACTCCACGTTGGTGGTGAACACGATGCTCCTGCGCTCGTAGCTGTCGGATATCACCTGGTAGAGCAGGCGCGCGCCGTCCACGTCGAAGGGCACGTAGCCGAACTCGTCCAGGATCACGAGCCGCGCCTTCGCGACGTCGGCGAGAACCCTGTCCAGCGTGCCGTCGCGCTTCGCCTTCCCGAGGGAGAGCACCAGCTGGGCCGTCTGGTAGAACCGCACGGGCGTGCCGGCGGCCACGGCGGCCATCCCGAGGCCTATCGAGGCGTGCGACTTGCCCCTGCCCGTCTTGCCGAAGAACACGAGGTCCTCCGCCGCGTCCACGAACGAGAGGCTGCGCATCTCCCCGAGCGTCCACCCGTCCGGGAACCTGACGTTGGACCAGTCGAATCCCTCGAGCGACTTGGGCACGGGGAACCTCGCCTGCCTGAGCAGGCGCTCGCGCTTGGTGCGCTCCCTGTGCGACAGCTCGTCCTCCAGCAGCGACGTGCAGGCGGCGAGCTGGCCCGGGGTGGCCCTGGCGACGAAGGCGTCTATGGAGTCGCCGGATATGAAGAGCGCCCGCGCGCACGCGCGGAAGAGGCCCTCCGCCTCCGACCTCTGCCTGCTGCTAGGCTGCATCGTCGTCGCCCTCCTCCACCAGCCTGAACGCGCGGTCGTAGGCCCCGAGGTCGACGCCCTCGTCGTACTCGCAGCGCGCCTCCCCGGAGGCGATGCGCGCGGCGGAGAGGCCGACGGTCGCGGCGTCCACGCAGCCCGTCGCCGACAGGGCCTCGACCATGGCCCCGACGGCGTTGGCGAACCCGTGGGCGCCGGCCTCGTCCCTGAGGATGCGCAGGTCGCGCCCCAGGTCGGCCGCGTCCTCGCCGTCGAGGTACGCGGCGAGCTCGCCGGGCAGCGACCTCCTCACGATGCTGTCGCGCCAGCCCGCGGGCCTCATGCACAGCAGCTTGAGCTGCAGCATGGGGTCCGCCGAGTCGGTGGGCGCGTCGCCCCACTCCCGGTCGTAGGCGGCGACCACCTCGCCCGTCTCCTGGTCGACGACGGTGACGTCGAAGGCGCCGAGCGCGACGTTCACCTCCCTGCGGGCGTAGGCCGGTCCGGCCGAGTAGCGGTGGATCCCGCCGATGGTGAACACGCCCTGCTTGCTGCACCTGCGGACCTCCCACCTGGCGCACGCGAAGGCGACGGGAGGGAGCTCGCGCAGGGCCGCCCTGTCCTCCCCGAACAGCTCGAGCTCGGGAGTGCCGAGGCGCCAGTGGGGCTTGTCGCTCATGTCCAGGCAGTCCGCGAGCAGGCGCCGGTTGAAGGCGACGACGTCGTGGAAGGAGGGCACGGGCACGAAGATGTTGCGCCTGTGGAAGCCCACCTTGTTCTCCACGTTGCCCTTCTCGCTGCCCGAGTGGGGGTTGGTGAAGGTGTAGTCGAAGCCGTAGTGGGCGGCGAACAGCCTGAAGAGCTCGGAGGTGCGCACCTCGCCACAGACCCTCCTGCCGACCTCGGTGGCGTTGTCGAACACGACGCGGGCGGGCACGCCCCCGACGAACTCGAAGACGTCGCGCAGCCCCTGGCACGCGCACTCGGACGTCTCGCCCCAGAAGACCTGCGTCAGGCCCACGTTGGAGTGCGGGAAGCTCACCGTGAGGTAGTGGCCGCGCGTGAGCACGCCCCTCACCCTGAAGTCCGCCTGCCCGAAGTCGACCTGGCACTCGCCGGCGAGCCAGTCGAGCTGCAGGAAGCCCTGCGCGTCCCTCTGGTCCGCCTCGCGCGCCATCTCCTCCCGGCGCCTCCTCACGTACCTCTGCACGGTGGAGTACGACCCCTCGTAGCCCTCCTCGTCCCGCAGACGGACGTACACGCGGACGGCGGTGTGCCTCTGCTTCCTCCAGTACCTCGCGTCGTCGGCGAGCCACCTGTCGATGGTGGCCGCGTATGGGGCGAGCAGCTCGCTCTCGCCGCCCGTCCTCCTCGGCGGCTCGGGCGACAGGTCCTCCATGTCCCTGTACTTGCGCACCGTGGGCTCCGAGACCCCGGTCCTCCGGGCGACCTCCGCGACGGAGAGCCCCCTCCTGCACATCGTTCGTATATCCTGAATCTTGTCCACGCCGATCATCCTCTCTTGGCCTCCTCGTGTCGGAAACGGACGCATCGACAAAGGTAGGCCACGTCAACGGGTGGTCGGCGTGCCCATGCACATATGCGAAAGTTTTTCGTGCTCAGACCCGAAAGATCTCGGTGCTCAAACCCGCAACTGAGAGGCTATCAAACACAGCGTTCGCCGCGTACTCGTAGCTGCTCTTGGCCATGCTCACGACGGGCAGGAGCTCGCAGAGCCTATACTTGCCCCTCAGCGCCGTCACCATCGCCGCCTTCTCCGCGTTGGACAGGCGGTCCGGGTCGGCGCCTGGGTCTTTTTTTAGTATCTCGAGGGTCGCCTGCCGCACGTCGAGCTCGAGCTGCACCCTCCTGAGCTGCATCTTCGCCTCTCTCAGCATGTCCTGGAGCTCGCCGACGTCGTCGGGCAGCTCGTCGAATTCCTTGCTCACGGGAACGCCTCTCTCCTCGGTGTCCCCGACATTATCCCCCATGATTTCCCTGCGCCACATGTACGGCGCCGCGCGCGACACGCCGTGCCTCTCGGCGATTTCCACCGCAGGCCCCGTCCGCGCCTCGAGCTCGGCCACGACCTGCACCTTCTTCTCCACGGGGACGGGATCCCGCTTCGGGTTGGGGCCCCTGTACCTGCGCTGGCCGGGGGCGAGCTCGTCGACCCAGTCGCAAAGCGTCATGCGACTCTTCGGGTAGCCAAGCGCCCTCATCGTCCTCTTCAGCCTCTTGCCGTGGCTGAGGTAGTGCTCGACCGCCTCGCGCTTCTGCTCGTCTGAAAACCGCGGTTCGCGGATTATCTTGGCTATAGGGACCTCACCGGTCTCCCTGTACTCTCCCCACCAGTTCCTGAGCGTGTGCCTGTCGGGATATCCCAGCTCGGCTATCGTGTCAGCATAGCTGTGGTCGAACCTGATGAAGGTCTCTATTGCAACCCTTCGCTGCTCGGTGCTGTACATGCGGATTCCTTCCTGTTCCTATTTGGTCCAGGATTTCCACCGCAGTCCCTTTTGAAGATCTGCCCGATGACATGGATAACCCATTCCTCAATCCTGACACTCCGT
>CAMZCV010000120.1 GCA_947305035.1 uncultured Coriobacteriales bacterium
GGCTTCTCTGCGGGCTTCACCGGCATCGCGCTCGAGGGCATGCTTGAGGAGTTCGGCGTCACCTGCGACTTCGTCAAGGTCAAGAAGGGCATGACCCGCATCAACCTCAAGGCCAAGGCCAAGGAGGAGACCGAGGTCAACGGCATCGGCCCCGACATCCAGCCCGAGGACATCGAGGCTCTCTACGCCAAGCTCGACGAGCTCCAGCCCGGCGACATCCTCGTCATCTCCGGCTCCATCCCCTCCACGCTTCCCGATGACATGTACCAGCGCATCATGGCCCGCATGGAGGGCCGCGGCGTCGACATCGTGGTCGATGCCACGCGCGACCTGCTCATGAAGGTCCTTCCGTACAAGCCGCTGTTCGTCAAGCCCAACAACCACGAGCTGGGCGAGATCTACGGCGTCACCCTCAAGACGCGCGAGGAGGTCATCCCCTACGCCAAGAAGATGCAGGAGCTCGGCGCACGCAACGTGCTCGTCTCCATGGCAGGGGAGGGCGCCGTGCTCGTGGCCGAGGACGGCTCCGTGCACGAGGGTCCCGCACCCAAGGGCACGCTCGTCAACTCCGTCGGCGCTGGCGACTCCATGGTCGCAGGCTTCATCGCCGGCCTCCTCGAGTCCGACGGCGACTACGCAACCGCCTTCCGCATGGGCTGCTGCACGGGTTCCGCGAGCGCCTTCTCGCCCAACCTGGCCACCCGCGCCGAGGTTGAGGAGCTGCTCGCCCGCTATTAGGGCCTGAATCATAACGCGCATGCAGGGTCGGGCCCGGATCGATTCCGGGCCCGACCCTTCTCTCTGCCTTCTCGTCCTCCTTTCCCATAGCTTTCAGTACGATTAAGCGAGCTGGGCAAAGCCGCTGGCAGCGGGTATCATGGGGATGCATTCGAGGAAGGTCGGGGGGACGATGCCCACAAGGCAGACGGTCTATATCTGCGGGAATTGGCCCGGCGACAACATGTCGGGGCTTCAGCGCTATGCCGACTCCATCATCCATCAGCTCGATCGGATCGTGGGAATCCGTAAGAGCGAGGGACGCGAGCATCTCGATATCGTCCTCGTCTCGCCGGCCGATTGCTCGAACTATCCCGCGTACCGCAACATCAGTATCGACAAGGTGGGCGTCAAGGGAACGCAGGGGACCTTCCCCTTCAAGCTCTTCAGCCGCCTGTGGAAGTACATCGTCTTCCCCCTGCACAGGGCTGTGCATCCGGGCATCGGCGTGGATCTCGCGCAGGCGCTCCCGGAGATTTATGGGGCAAGCGGCCACTACATCGATCCCGCACGGTACGACTACCGCATCGACGACCTGCTCGCGGAGCCGGTGGATACCCCGGAGGCGGTTCTCGCGGAGCATACGTGGGCAAAGGCAGGCGAGCAGATGTATGCTCTGCTCGAGAGGCTGGCATCGGCATGATCGAGAAGCTCATACACGTTATCTGGCTCAGCGGCGAGGAGAAGCCGTCGTTCACGCGGAAATGCATGGCGTCATGGCAGCGCGTGCTGCCCGATTACCGGATCCGCGAGTGGAGCGCGCGCGATTTCGATTTCCCGACCATGCCGCGTTTCGTTCAGCAGGCCGTTGAGGTGGGCAAATGGGCGTTCGCGTCCGACTACCTGCGGCTCTACCTGCTCCACGAGCAAGGCGGCATCTACCTTGACTCCGACGTGTTCATGCGCAGGGACATCACGGAGTTCCTCGATGCTCGGTTCTTCTCGTTCATGGAATACCATCCCGGCGGGTTCGCCCCCTACCGCGACCTCGTGGACGGCGAGGGACGTGCGCTCACGCAAGGCCATGTTCCCGGGATGTGCATGCAGGCGGCGTTCATGGGCTCGGAGCCGGGGCATCCGTTCCTCGCGGACTGCATGCGCTTCTACGAGAACCGGGCGTTCGTGAAAGACGACGGGTCGTACTTCACGGATATAATCGCGCCCGACATCCTCGCGCTCCATGCGCGTGCGTACGGCTTCCGCTATCGGGACGAGCGGCAGAGTCTTGCCGAGGGCATGGAGATTTACCCCTCCTCATACGTGGCCGGGTCGATGCATGAGATGCTTGATGGGAACTACGCGGTCCATTGCTGTGCCGGTTCATGGCGTGAGTACGGTCCTATCAGGAGATTCCTTATCAGGGTGAAGCGGAAATACAATGAGCGACGCTATCTCTCATAACGGCACCGAGCGGACTGCGAGAATCATGCAGACGCTGTATCTTGCAGCGCTGGTCCTCTATGTCCTGTCGCGCAGCCTGCTCAGGATCTCATGGAGCTCCGGTGTCGCCACCGTCCTTCCCACGTGTCTAGCGTTCAACGCCGTGGCGAGCCTGATTCTGTACGCACTCTTCTTCGCGGTTATCGTTACCGAGGCGGTCCTTCCCGCTCGTAGGGGAGAGCCTATCCTCCTCGACAGGAAGGATAAGGTCACCTTGGGGGTGCTCGGCATCTGCTGTGCGCTCACCTTCCACGAGGTCGGGTTCGAGGGAGTCAGAATCGCATTGATGTTCTTCCTCGCACGCCTCGTGCCGTTCCGCCGCGTTGCGGCAACGCTGCTTTTCGCCTTCGCCGCCGTGATCTGCATCGCCGCCGTCAGCTGCTTCGCGGGTCTCTCGACAGATGTCGTGGCGGTCTTCGACTACGCAACCTGCCACAGCATGGGGTTTACCAATGCCAACGGCCTCGGCCTCTATCTGTTCCTGGCGTTTCTGTGCGGGTGGAGCCTCTACGACCTCCGCAACAGGCTCGTGTCCGCACTTGCCTGTCTGGCGGCCTCGGCGATCATCTTCGCGCTGACCGGGTGCAGGACCGCGCTCGTCGTTTTGGTGCTGCTCGCCGTCCTCTCCGCCCTTCCCGACACCGAGAAGATCTGGCAGAGCAAAGCGGTCAAGGCGACCATCATTCTGCTTCCCTTGATCATGACAGCACTCTCGTTTCTGGTCGGCTATATCCTGGTGCCGTTCGACGGGACGTCCGACGGCAATTTCTTCTGCCGCTTCGTGGAGGGAATCTATGCCCTTCAGCAGGGCGGCGTCCATCTGTTCAACTGGGATTACACCACCCCCGAGCGAATCTTCTATTTCGACAACGGCTACTTCTACTGGCTTCTGAGGCTGGGTCTGCTGGCGGGAACCGGATTGCTCGGCTGTCTGACGTTCACGAATGCAAGGGCCGCATCGCGTGGTCGGAAGCTCGAGATCGTCCTGATCGTCTGCCTTGCCGTCTACTTCACCATGGAACAGCTCGAGGTGATGGTTCTGCCGCTCCTGTGCGCGTATTGCCAGGGCGAGCCTCGGGAGGATCCGGAATGACGAAGGTCCGCATCCTCAATACGGATGTCGATAACGTCACCATGGAGGAGGCGGTGGATGCCGTCCGGACCATCGCCATCCGAAACAGGAGCTGTGGCGGCTCGTCGTATGTGGTCACGCCCAACCTCGACCATCTGGTAAACCTGGAGGACGACCCCGGCTTTGCGGAGGCCTACCGCGGCGCCGAGCTCGTGCTTCCCGACGGCGTCTCCATCCTGCTGATCGCACGCTATCTCGGCACTCCCCTCAAGGAGAAGGTATCGGGAAGCGATCTCTTCCCGAAGGTCTGCGAGATGGCGGCGGAGAAGGGCCTCAGCCTGTTCATCCTCGGGGCATCTCCAGGGGTGGCCGAGCGTGCGGCGGCGAACCTGTGCGCGCAGAACCCCGGGTTGCGCATTGCGGGCACGTATTCCCCTCCTTGGGGATTCGAGGAAGATGCCGGGGAGATCCGCAAGATCGTGAACCTTGTCACCGAGGCGAACCCCGACATCCTGACCGTCGCTTTGGGAGACATGAAGGGCGAGAAGTTCCTCTGCAGCCACGCGTCGGAGATGAACGTCCCCGTCTCGCTGTCGCTCGGCGCTGCGGTGGATTTCGCTGCGCGTGAGAAGAAGCGCGCTCCTGCTTGGGTATCCAAGGCGGGGTTCGAATGGCTGTACCGCTCCATCCAGGAGCCGAGAAGGATAGGCGCCCGCGTGATCAAGGATATCCGGCGCCTTCCCGGGCTCATCGTGAAATACAGGCGGGGAGCGCGGCCGCGATGAGGATCCTGATCGACATGACCGCCGTCTTCGACCACCTGACGGGTGTCGAGCGCTTCGCGATCAACATCGCCGAGAACCTGATACGGCAGCACGGCGAGCATGAGTACACGCTCCTGTTCAAGAACGAGGTGCATCCGGCGTTCAGGGGGCTTCTCGCGGACGGGCGCTTCCGCTGCGACGTGCTCAAGGGAACCAACAAGCTGCTGTTCAATCAATGGGTGCTTCCCCGTGCCTTGTTGAGGCACGAGGCCGACGTGTACTTCTTCCCGGCGTTCTGTGCCCCGTGGCTGTTCCGCTCGAGCGCAACAGTCAACACGATCCACGACATGTCTGATTTCGAGTGCTTCGAGGGAAAGGCCTTCCTGAAGGTGCTGTATTCCCGGTTGGGGATCCTCCACGCCAAGCGCTGCTCGAAAAAGATCGTCACGGTGTCGGAATTCAGCAAGGGGCGTATCCGCGACCTCCTGGGCGTTCCCGAGGAATCGATCCACGTTGTCTACAACGGTGTTTCCGCTGCGTTCGATGCGCAGACGGCCGACGATGCGCCCGGGTGGCGCGAGCGATACGGCATTGCGGGAGACTACCTCCTCTCGGTCTGCACCATCGAGCCGCGCAAGAACCTGCGCCTGCTCGTAGACACGTTTCGCAGGATGCGCCCTCTGGACGGCGTGCAGCTGGTCCTGTGCGGGAGGATGGGGTGGAACCCCTCCGCGAGCCTGGGGCGG
>CAMZCV010000121.1 GCA_947305035.1 uncultured Coriobacteriales bacterium
GAGCTTCTCAGAGGACGTCCTCATCAAGGATGCCCAGCTCCGCGTGCTCTCCCTGCTCCTCCCCATCGACGCCAACATCGCTGCGACGCTCGACGAGGACTGGCGCTACGCCTGCTCGTGCGGGCTCGTCTCGGGCACGCGCTCCAAGGCGAGCTTCCCGCTGCGCTATCTGCACGAAGACGGCACGCCCGTCGAGGTCACCATCAAGCACACCACCAAGACCCCCAGCGGCAAGAGCTGGGCGGTCTCGCTCATCGATGGCGATGACGGAAGCGGATCCGCACACGATGCAGCTGGCATCGAGGGCCTTCCCACAGCCGACGAGGGCGCTTGGAGCGACCTCTCGGGTTCGGCGCGCGGCGGCGCCAACCCCGTGCGCGAGCTCGCTGCCTTCGCGAAGATCGGCAGCTGGGACACGGCGCTGGGCACGCTGGCAACCATGGCGGTTCCCGAACGCTGGAACTACCCGGGCGAGGGTGTGGGCAAGGCGAGCCGTTACGGGATCCTCCGCGAATACCTCGCGGTGACTTTCCATCGCATCATGGCAGAGGGCAAGCTCCGCATTGCCGCCGACGGCTCGATCGCTGCCTTCGACACCGGGCTGCTCACGCCCTTCTCGGAGAGCATCTATGCGGTGCTCACGCCGCTCAAGGGCGCGATTCCCTGGCAGTTGGGATTCGCTGTTGCAGGGTCGGGCGAGCAGGGCATGCGCCTCGCCGCAACCTTCGACCCGCTGCCCGAGCCCGCGCGCTACCTTGCACGCCTCGAAGATGTGGTGCCGCAGGCAGGCAGGCTGCTCATCATCGATACCGCTTCCCTGCTCTCTGCACAGCTCGGTCGCTTCCCGCGTTCCTTCATCATCGAGAGCCTCGATGCAAGCGGCCAGACGCGCGGCCTGATCGAGCAGTTCGCGCTCGACAGCGACGATGGCCCCCTCGCGAAGGAGAAGCTCGTCGAGCTCTCGCGCGCCATCAAGGCCGAGCCCGGGCTCTACCGCAGGATGGGCCGCACCATCCAGGACGCTGTGGAACTGGCGCTCAGGCGCGCGCAGACGAGCTATCGCATCGCCGCGCCCGTCTACGATCCAGCCGATGACAGAACCAAGCTGCTGGTGCCGCTCTGTCTGGTGGATGACCGCCGCGTTGACTGCGCGGCAGTGCTCGCGCTCATGCCGTCAGGCGCGTATCAGATCTCTGCGGTAATCTCGCTCGAGCGCGCCTACGCCTGCGCACGCGTGGTCTGCGCCGAGATGCCCGGGTGGCTTGGATAGCAGATTCCCCAGCCAGCGCCTAGAACCGATACACGCGGCACTCGTAGGGGCGGAACTCATAGAAGCCGTCATGGCGCACGCCGGGAGCGTCAGCGTAGTTAGCCAACAGCAGCTCGCCCTTCTCGAGCTCGAAGCCGAGCGGCATGCGGAACAGCATGGGCTTGTCGGTGAAGCCGCACATCACGAGCAGCTTTGTATCGCCATCTTCGCGCACGTAGAAGAAGAGGTTGTCGCTCGCACGCTTGAACTCGCGGTAGCTGCCATCGCGGACCACGGGAAGCGATCGGCGGAGCGCGATCGCCTTGCGATAGAAGTTCAGCACCGAATCGGGATCCGCCTCATCGCGTTCGACGTTTATCTCGGGGTAGTTGGGGTTTTCGGCGAACCACGGGTCCACGTCTGCCGGGCAGAAACCCGCATGCGGCTCCGCACTCCACTGCACGGGCGTGCGCGCATGGTCGCGGGCAGCGCGGTTGACGAGCGCCATGGCCTTTTCGGGGCTTTCGCCCGAAGCGGTATGGTTGCGGTACTGGTTCTTTGCCGAGACGTCGGGCACCTCGTCGATCGTGGAGAAGCGCGTGTTGACCATGCCGATTTCCTGTCCCTGGTAGACGAAGGGCGTGCCCTTGAGGAACAGGTAGCTTGCGGCAAGGGTCATCGCGCTCTTCTCGCGGTACTTCTCGCTGCCGTAGCGGCTCACGATGCGCGGATGGTCGTGGTTCTCGATGTAGAGGGCGTTCCACGCGCGGCCGTCGAGCTCGCGCTGCCAGCGGGTGAGCGCATCCTTGTAGCGCCTCAGCGAGAACGGCATGGGCACGTAGTCGGTGAACATGCAGTCGGCGCCCATGTGCTCGAAGTTGAACATCATGTCGAGCTTCTGGTTGGGGCCCTCCTCGATGAAGGGCAGCGCCTTCTGCGGCGTGATCATGGGCGCCTCGCCCACGGCCATGCAGTCGTAACCATCCAGCACGGCGCGGAATTGCGCGAGATACTCGTTCAGGCGCGGGCCGTTCTCGTAGAAGCGCATGCCGCGCGCGCCGGGCACCATGAGGTAATCGTTGGGAAGGCCGGGAACCTTGCTGATGAAGGTGATGACGTCCTCGCGGAACCCGTCGACGCCCATATCGAGCCAGAAGCGCATGATGCCCTCGACCTCGGCGCGCACAGCGGGGTTGTCCATGTTGAGGTCGGGCTGGCCTTTGGCGAAGACGTGCAGGTACCACTCGTCCACCGCGGGCTCGTACTCCCACGCGCGGCCCTCGAAGAGGCTGTCCCAGTTGTTGGGCGGCTGGCGCATACCGTCTTTCTCGGTTCCCTTACGCCAGATGTAGTAGTCGTGGTAGGGGCTGTCCTTGCTGGTGCGACTCGCCTTGAACCACGGATGCTCCACGGAGGTGTGGTTGACCACGAGATCCATGATCACCTTGAGCCCGCGCTCGTGCGCCCCGTCGAGCACTTGGCGGAACACGTCGAGGTCGCCGTACTCGGGGTTGATGGAGCGGTAATCGGCGATGTCGTAGCCGTAGTCCGCGTTGGGCGAGGGGTAGAGCGGGCTGAACCAGATGCCGGTCACGCCCAGGCTGGCGATGTAGTCGAGCTTCTCGAGCACGCCCCACAGATCGCCGATGCCGTCGCCGTTGCCGTCTTTGAAGCTGCGCGGCCAGATCTGGTAGAAAACCGCGTCCTTGTACCAGCGCGTGCGTTCCATGGGTGCCTCCTTCGGCTGTGGATGACGCTTCTAGCGTACCCTATCTGGACCCAGCGCAAATTAGTGCAAACGCGATAAATTGCCATGAGACAAATCACCCTGAGACAAATCACCCGGTCATTTGTCTCATGGCTTGAGCCGAGACAGTGACCCGGTCACTGTCTCGGTGGCCAGTCTCATGGTTACAGCCCGAACGGTGCGATGACGCGCGGTAGGATGCCGTGCATATGGGCGATGGCGACACCGTAGTTCGTGATCGCGACGCCCTGCTCGGCAGCACGGGCCACACGGCCCCGCATGGCTCGCGCGCCCAACGTGCATCCGCCGCAGTGGATAACCAGGTCGTAGGGCGTGAGATCGAGCGGGAAGTCGCCGCCGGACGTGAACTCGAAGGCGGGGTTCGCACCCGTATGCTTGCGCACCCATGCGGGCATCTTGACCGTGCCGATATCCTCGCACTGCCGATGGTGCGTGCACCCCTCGCAGATGAGCACGCGCGACGCATCGGTGAGCGAGTCGATGGCGCGGGCGCCCGCCACCTGCACCGCAAGGTCGCCCTTGTAGCGTGCAAAGAGAATCGAGAACGACGTGAGCGGCACGTCCGGAGGGACGATCTTTGCAACTTTGCCGAAGGCCTGTGAGTCGGTGACCACCATCCGCGGAGGCGCGGGCAGCGCGGCAAGCGTCTGGGCAAGCTCGGCGTCACGGCAGATGAGCGCGCTGGCACCCGCCTCGAGCACGTCGCGGATCGTCTGCTGTTGGGGAAGGATGAGGCGGCCCTTGGGTGCGGCCTTGTCGATGGGGATCACGAGCACCACGATGTCGCCAGGCGCGAGCAGGTCGGCGATGAGCTGCGGCTCGGGACCCTTTTCGGCGCCCACACGGGCGAGCGTCTCCTTGAGCTCCTGGATTCCCTCTCCCGTAGCTGAGCTCGTGCGCACCACAGCAGCGGCACCGGCGACCTCGGACAAGGCGGTATCAGCCGCTAGGTCTCCCTTGGCGAGTGCAACCACACAGGGAGTGCCCTGCTCGGAGAAGAGCGCGAGCAGCTGGCGGTCCGTATCGCAGAGCCCGCGCACAGCATCCACCACGAGCACCGCAACGTCGCAGGTGGCAAGCACCTTGCGCGTGGCTTCCACACGGAGCTCGCCCAGTGCGCCTTCATCGTCGAAGCCCGGCGTGTCCACGATGACGACCGGGCCCAGCGGCAGCAGCTCCATGGCCTTGCGCACGGGATCTGTTGTGGTGCCCGCAACGTCGGAGACCACGGCCAGCTGCTGACCGGCGTTCACGAGGCTCGATTTGCCCGCGTTTCGAACACCGAAGAACGCGATCTGCACGCGCTCGCCACTGGGGGTGTCGTTGAGTCCCATAGCCTTCTCCTCGCTCGTCGTGGGACAGTGGGACAGCAGCCGGACACCTGTCCCACTTTGTTCATCCCGCCCGTTGTCCCAGCTAGAAGCGGAAGTCGTTGCCCTGACCGGTGCGGATAAGCTCGATACGCTCGGCGCAGAGCCTGCGACGGTTCTCGTCGGGGATGTTGCCCAACTCGCTCTCCACCATCTTCCAGCCAATCTCCTGCGTCTCGGGCGACGCGTAGTCGGTGAGGAACTCCGAGAGCGTCATGAGCGCGTTGGGATGGCAGTAGTTGAGGATCTGACCGCTCTTGCAGAAGCTCATGAAGCGGTCGCCCGTGCGGCCGGCACGGTAGCATGCGGTGCAGAAGCTGGGGATGTGCTCGCACTCCATGAGCCAGCGGATGACCTCGTCGAGCGTGCGCTGGTCGGAGACGTCGAACTGCTCGGTGTCGGTGGGG
>CAMZCV010000122.1 GCA_947305035.1 uncultured Coriobacteriales bacterium
GTTCGGCATCCCCGCGCTGGTGTGGGGCGGCCTGGTTGCCGTGCTCGCCGCCATCCCCATGGCCATCCTGGGCATCCTGCCCCAGGCCGTGCTCGCCGACATCGCCGAGTCCGACGCCATCACCACGGGCGAGAACCGCGAGGGCATGTTCTATGCCGCCCGCACCTTCTCCATGACGCTCGGCCAGTCGCTCGCCATGATCCTGTTCACCTCCCTTTCCACCATCGGAGCCGGCGGCTTCGGCTACCGCATGACCGCCATCGTCGCCACCGTGTTCTGCCTGCTCGGCGCCTTCATCTTCTCCCGCTACAACGAGTATGGCGTTCTGGGCATCATCGAGAGCCGCACGGCTGCCGCATCCGATACCGAAGAGTAGGAGCCTCCCATGCTGACCGTTCCCACCTCCTGGTCCATCCGCTTCACTCCCGCCGAGGGCGGCGACGAGCGCCGCCTCACCATCGACCGCGACGGCTTCGCCCGCCCGTCCGAGGCCGTGCGCGAGCTGGGCATCTCCGTCACCACCCGTGCCGGCGGCGACGCGCTCACCAAGCGCGTGACGGTCAAGCCCGCAATCGACGTCGACATCACCTCCATCTCGGCCACCGTGCTCGACCTGGACGTGCAGGGCGCCAGCTCCATCTACCTCAACGGCTACAACTCCTGGACCGACTCGGTTGAGCGCCATCCCCTGGCTGGCACGCGCGGTCTGCTCGGCATCCCCACGGCCGTCGTCAACCGCTGGGTGCTCGACAATTCCGGCGACTACCGCTTCGTGGAGCAGAGCGGCCTTCCCGGCAACCAGCACGGTGTGGGCTACGGCTACCTGCGCTACGGCGACCAGGTTGTGCTCCTGGGTTCGCTCGACGAGGATTCCGGCTACACCGTGGTGCGCGAGTCCGCCCGCGGCAACGCCCTGAAGCTCGAGAAGGAGCCTCCTGCGCGTACGGTCTTCGCGGGCGAGGAGCTCGAGATCCTCTCCTTCGCCCTGTGCGAGGGCACGCTCACGCATGCGTTCGGGCGCTACGCGCAGCTTGCGGGCATCACGCGCCGCAACGCCCCCGCGCTGGTGGGCTACTCCAGCTGGTACCGCCACTACGGTGACATCTCGCAGGAGAAGCTCGATCACGACCTCCAGGCTACCGCGGCCCTGTACGACAACAAGATGCTCGGCAGCTGCCGCGCCATCTTCCAGATCGACGACGGCTATGCCAAGGTGGGCGACTGGACCTCTCCCGACCCCGAGCGCTTCCCCAACGGCATGGACGTGTTCCCCGCGGCCTGCGCGCGTCTGGGCCTCGTGCCCGGCATCTGGCTCGCCCCCTTCCTCGTGGAGAAGAAGAGCAAGGTTGCCGCAGAGCATCCCGAGTGGTTGCTGCGCGACGCGAACGGCCAGCTGGTGGCTGCCGGCTGCAACTGGAGCGGCGCGTGGGCGCTCGACACGCGCAACCCCCAGGTCCGCAAGCATATCGCCGATTTCATGGGTACCGTCACCCGCGGGTGGGGCTATCGCTTCCTCAAGCTCGACTTCCTCTTCGGCGCTTGCCTCGAGCCGCATGACGGCATGAACCGCGGCCAGCTCATGGCCGACGCCCTCGACCTGCTGCGCTCGAGCGTTCCCGAGGGCACCTGGTTCGACATGTGCGGCGTCCCCCTCATGAGCGCGTTCGGCCGCACCGAGTACTGCCGCGTGGGCTGCGACGTGGGCCTCGACTGGGACGACGCCCCCTATATGCGCCTGCTCCACCGCGAGCGCGTGAGCACCAAGCGCAGCCTTGCCAACACCATCGGCCGTGCGCACCTCGACGGCGTGGTCTTCCGCAACGACCCCGATGTGTTCTTCCTGCGCGAGGACGTCAAGCTCACCGATGCGCAGCGCGCGAAGCTCCTCCATGCAGATGCATCGCTCGGCGGCATGTTCCTCACCTCCGACGACGCTTCTTTGTGGAACGACGGGAATAAGCTAACATTTGATACTGAGCTCGATACCTTTGTGAGGAGAAACGGATAGGGAAATGGGCAAGCTGCTTCGGGTCATCTCTCCCGGCCGCACCGAGATTGCCGGCAACCACACCGACCACGAGGGCGGGCACGTCATAGCAGCTGCCCTCGACCGCGCCATCATCGGCACGTTCGAGGAGCGCGACGACCTGATCGCACGCGTTGAGAGCGAGGGGCGCGAGCCATTCGAGATCGACCTTGCGAGCACCGAAGCCCGCGACGATGAGACCAACACCTCCATGGCGCTGGTCCGCGGCATGGCGGCGCAGTTCGTTCGCCGCGGGGTAGCTCCGCACGGGTTCACGGCGCGCGTTTCCAGCACGGTTCCCGCTGGTGGAGGCCTCTCCTCGTCCGCCGCGCTCGAGAACATGTTCGGCGAGGCCATGCGCGTGCTCTGGGGAGCGGGCGAGATATCCAAGCTCGAGCTTGCCCAGATGTCGCAGGCCGTCGAACGCGATTGGTTCGGCAAGCCGTGCGGCCTCATGGACCAAGCTGCCTGCGCGCTCGGCTCCATCCAGTTCATGGATTTCTCCGATGACGACGACCCCCGCGCCGAGAAGATCGACTTCGACTTCGCGGATGCGGGCTACGCCATCTGCATCATCATGGTCGGCGCCGACCACTCTGCGCTGACCGGCGAGTACGCTGCCGTGCCCGCAGAGATGCGCGCCGCTGCCCGCGAGCTGGGCGTCGAGCGTTTGGGCGAGCTCTCCGAGGATGCGGTCCTCGCGAACATCTCCCGCCTGCGTGCCACGCTCGGCGACCGTCCCGTGCTCCGCACGCTGCACTACTTCCGCGAGGAGCGGCTCGTGTTCGGGCGCGCAGAGGCCCTGCGCGCGGGCAACATCGACGCATTCCTCAACCTCACCAACCGCTCCGGCGCCAGCTCGGCGATGTACCTGCAGAACGTCTCGGTGGCGGGTGCTCCCGACCAGCCCACGATGTTCGCGCTCGCCCTCGCCGACGAGCTGCTCGCCGACCGCGGTGCCGTCCGCGTGCATGGCGGCGGCTTCGGCGGCACCATCCAGGCCTTCGTCCCCGCCGACATGGCGCAGGATTTCGCAACGGCTATCGACGCCGTCCTCGGCGACGGCGCATGCATGATCTGCTCGGTCGACCATGAGGGGGTTCGTTCGCAATGGCTGTAGAAACCGCTGCCACCGATCTTGTCCTGTACGCCCTATCCTGCGGCCTCATCGAGGAGACCGATCTCAACTGGGCCTACAACCGCGTGCTCGAGTGCATCGGCGCTCCCGGCCCGCTTGCGGTCTTCTCCGAGCTCGAGGGTCCCTCCGCAGACTTCGAGCAGCCGCTCTACGAGCTTGTGGAGGCAGGCGTTGCCAACGGCATGGTCGAGGATACCCTTGGCGGCCGCGACCGCTTGGCCATGCGCATCATGGGCGTTCTCACGCCGCGTCCCTCAGAGGTGGCCTCCATCTTCTGGGCGCTCTACGAGGAGGAGGGCCCCAAGGCCGCGACCGACTACCTCTATCAGCTCTCCTGCGACGTGGACTACGTGCGCGTCTCGGCCATCGCGAAGAACCTCGGCTGGAACGCCGAGACGCCATGGGGCGCGCTCGAGATCACAATCAACAAGTCCAAGCCCGAGAAGGATCCGCGAGACATCGCTGCCGCCGGCAAGGCTCCGGTAGGGGAGAAGTACCCCGCCTGCCAGCTCTGCGTGGAGAACGAGGGCTACGCGGGCCGTGGCGCCGCGCACGCCATGGGCGAGCATCCCGCGCGCCAGAACCTGCGCATCGTGCCCATCACCCTCATGGACGAGCGCTGGGGCCTCCAGTTCAGCCCCTACGCCTACTACAACGAGCACTGCATCGCCATGAGCGTGGAGCATCGCCCCATGCACATCGACCGCGCGGCATTCACCTGCCTGCTCGACTTCGTGGATCTCTTCCCGCACTACTTCATCGGCTCCAACGCCGACCTTCCCATCGTGGGCGGCTCCATCCTCTCCCACGACCACTTCCAGGGCGGCCTCCACACGTTCCCGATGATGAAGGCCGAGACCGTGGGCACGTTCAAGATGAAGGCGTTCCCGCACGTAGACGGCTCGATCGTCAAGTGGCCGCTCTCTGTGCTGCGCCTCGAGAGCACGGACCGCGAGGAGCTGCTCGAGGCCGCCTGCCACGTGCTCGAGGCATGGCGCGCATGGAGCGATGAGAGCGTGGGCGTCCTCGCCGAGACCGACGGTGTGCCGCACAACACCATCACCCCCATCTGCCGCAAGAACGGCGACCGCTATGCGCTGAATCTCGCGCTGCGCTGCAACATCACGAGCGACGAGCATCCGCTGGGCGTGTTCCACCCGCATGCCGACAAGTGGCATGTCAAGAAGGAGAACATCGGCCTTATCGAGGTCATGGGCATGGCCATCCTGCCGCCTCGCCTGGAGGCCGAGATGGATGTCGGCAATATCACGCGCGAGGAGATCGGCCGCGTCTTCGGTGCCGTGCTCGAGGATGCGGGCGTCTTCAAGTGGGACGAGGCCGGCCGCGCCGCCCAGCAGCGCTTCGTCGACAGCCTCTAACGTTTTCCGCCACTAGGGGGTACTCCCTTTTTGGTGCACGCCACTAAGGGGTACTCCCTTTTTGGCGGAAACGAGAAAGAATGCCAGAGCGTACAGCGCGAGCGCTACGAGGCAGATGCCGCTGAGGTAGAAGCCCGCGTTGTAGACCTGGTCGAATTTGCCCCAGAGCACCGCGACGAGGCTCACCGAGAAGCAGGCGGGCAGCAGTGCAGCCTTGAGGATGTGCTTGGCGTAC
>CAMZCV010000123.1 GCA_947305035.1 uncultured Coriobacteriales bacterium
TCATCAGCTTGATCGGCATCATCCTCGAGGCCACTGCAGACAAGCAGAAGAGCGAGCAGAAAGCCAAGCGTCCCGACATGGTGGCTACCGAGGGCCTGTTCAAGATGGTGCGCTGCCCCAACTACTTCGGCGAGATCACCTTCTGGACCGGCGTGTTCGTGAGCGGCTTCACCACCTACCAGGGAATCGGCCAGTGGCTCTTCGGCATCATCGGCTACGTGGCGATCTTCTACATCATGATCAACGGCGCGCAGCGCCTCGACCGCCGTCAGGAGAAGGCCAACGGCCACAAGGAGGAGTACCGCGCATACGCCGACCACACGCCGCTCATCATCCCGTTCATTCCCGTGAGCCACATCGGCAAGTACAAGGATTAGGGGGCATGCCATGACCATCCCGATGACATTGGTGGACTACATCCCCGTGGCCTTCTTCCTCATCGGCTCGATCGTCCTGCAGCGTGCGCTGTACGCCGAGATGAGCAAGGGCGCCTTCGCGCTGTTCGCGGCGGGAACCATCACGGTGTTCGTGGCGGGCCTATTCAAGGCAACGTGGAAGCTGCTCTACGCTGCGGGAATCTGCGATTTCCAGGCGCTCAACCAGTGCTTCTTCCCCATGCAGGCAACCGGATTCCTGCTCGCGGGTCTGGGTGTCATCGCGCTGGCGTTCTTCAGGCAGAAGGCCGCCGGCGAGCAGGATATGCTCGCAGGTGCCGCAGCTCCCGCGGTCTTCAAGGGCACGATGGTGTTCGTGGCGTTCATGGTGGCAGGTGTCGCCCTGCTTGATTTCTCGCTCGCAAAGATCGCTCGCAAGCGCGGCGTCGCCCTTGCCGCGACGCTCTTCATCGCGTCGTTCGTCTTCACGCTGGGGATGGGATACCTCTCGAGCAAGGATTTCGCGAGCCCTGCGATGAACTGGATTGCCGAGGGCGTCAACGTGTGCGGCCAGGGCCTCTACCTGGTGGCCTCGGTCATGCTCGCCCGCAAGGGAGCTGCGAAGGCCTAGATCAGCCCCTCGGCGATAAGCTTCAGATAGTGGTCGTTGTCAAAGCCGTGCCCGTGATCGGGTGCGGCTTTGACCATCTCTCCCTCTCGGAGTGCAAGCAGCCTGCACGACGGCACGGGGCTCCACAGGTCCTCGGTGCCGATGGGCCGCGAGCAGAACACGACGCCGTCATCCAGCACGTTCTCGTAGAGCGTGGGCTGGAAGGTGTTGGTGTGGATGTAGAGGTACTCGCCGTCCTCGATGGCCAGGTTCAGCTTGTTCGACGGCGAGAGGTCGGCCACCAGCTGCTCGAGCACCGAGAAGCGCTCCTCGAAGGAGAGCTGCCCGCCCTTCTCGGCGATGGCCGCATCAAGGCGCTCGTGGAGGAGCAGCGACACGCGCTCGGTGTCGGTGCACCCTTCCTGGACGGCGGCGAAGCGGTTCGTGAGCGTCTCGTCGATGATGGTGCCGTTATGGCAGATGCTCCACAGACGTCCGCATGAATCGGCGAACTCGAAGGGGTGGCAGTTTGCATAGGCCAAGGTGCCGCGCGTGGCGTTGCGGATGTGCGCGATGAGGAGCTTGGAGCAGAGGTCCCAGTCCAGAACGTACTTGAGAAGGCCCGACTCGACGGCCTGGACGGGCTCTTTGAAGAGCTCGCGGCCTTGATTGCCGTACCAGACGAGGCCCCAGCCATGCGGGTTCCACGCGCTGTCCGAGAAGAACTCGTGCAGGTAGGCATCGGGTTCGATGGGACGTTTTGCTGAAAGCGCGAAGATCTCGCACACGGGTGGACACTCCTCTGACGGCGGACGGCGTGTGGATTGAGGATAGCGCAAACAGCGGGGGACGTTGCGCAGCCTCTGAATAATTATCAACGGTTGTAATAAACGCCCCGCCGCGGATGCGACGGGGCAGTGTGCACAGGAAGGAGCGGGGGAACGCTTCTGTTTGGATCCGGCTAGTTGGCAGCGGCAACCTTGGAGTCGATGTGCATGCCCATGCCGGCGGTGTGGGCGGAGACGTCGGACGCGAGGTAGACCACGGCGTCGGCGACTTCCTCGGGCTTGGCATAGCGCTTGTCCATGGCGTAGGCGCCGGCCAGGACGGCCATGGCCTCCTCGTGCGACAGGTCGGGGAAGAAG
This sequence comes from uncultured Coriobacteriales bacterium, assembly GCA_947305035.1. GTDB lineage: Bacteria > Actinomycetota > Coriobacteriia > Coriobacteriales > Atopobiaceae > RUG721. The sequence goes on from CAMZCV010000123.1 coordinate 2,130, forward strand.
TCCTTCTCGATGCGGAGCATCATGGGCGTGTCCACGGGGCCCGGGCAGATGTAGTTCACGTGCACGCCCACGGGGCCGAGCTCCATGGCGACGCACTTGGTGAGGCCTGCGACGGCGTACTTGGAGGAGACGTAGGCGCTGTTGCCGGCGGTGGGCTCATAGGCGGCGCCGGAGGCGATGACCACGATGGCGCCGGACTGCTTCTCGATGAGCGTGGGGGCGGTGTACTTCATGGTGAGCATGACGGCGAAGGTGTTGAGCATGTAGACCTTCTCGAAGAGCTCGAGCGTCATGTCCTGGACGGGATGGGCCTGGCCCTCATAGCCGGCGTTGGGGACGACGATGTCGAAGGAGCCGAAGTCCGCCTTGACGGCCTCGACGAGGTTCTTGATGTCCTCTTCCTTGGTCATGTCGGCGACGTAGCCCTTGACCTGGCCCTCGGCCGCGTCGAGGGTGGGGATGAGGGCGTCGATCTTGGCCTGGCTGGTGGAGGAGAACGCAACCTTGGCGCCCTCGCGCAGGAATGCCTTGACAATGGCGGTGCCGATGCCGCCGGTGCCGCCGGTGACGATTGCGACCTTGTCCTGGAGATGCAGATCCATGGTGACTTCCCTTTCATTTGCTGTGGAACGACCATAGCTATTGTACGGCAGCTGCCCGCTGCGTGATAACGTGTATACCGTTGAATTCTTCCGCGGCGTTTTCGTCATTATTGACACCTTGGCTCCGCGTGCGCTGACCTTCTCGGCGTGGGTATAGTAGAAGGAGAGGGGAGGCGCCATGGAAACGCGCGAGCAGAAAAAAGAGAAACTACTTGCTGGCGCTGCCGCTGCGACGGCAGCGCTAGTGGGAACGGCCGCGCTTGCCATCGTGCGCGTGCTCTCCCGCGTGCAGCCGCACTTCCGCTTCAACACGATGTTCGGCCATGCGTGCGTCTTCAACGTGGAGGATTCTGCGGGCAGGGCGGTGCGCATGCTGGCGGTGGATAGCTCCGTGCAGTCCGGAGCCTATCTGGGAGAGAACCGCTTCGCGCTGCCGTTCGAGTATTACCGCGCCATCGAGCGTGCCGTGATGGCGAAAGGCGACGCGCGCAACGTGCTCATGCTGGGCGGCGGGGCGTTCGCGTATCCGCGGTTCGCGCTCACCGCGCACGAGGATATGCGCATGGATGTGGTGGAGATCGACCCCGCCATCGTCGACCTTGCACGGCGCTGGTTCTTCCTCGACGAGCTCGAGGAGCGGGTGGGGGAGCGGCTCGCCATCCATACGGTTGATGCGCACGGCTTCCTCGAGTCCTGCACCGAGCGCTATGACGTCATCGTGAACGACCTGTTCGCGGGCTTCGAGATGGATGCCGCGCTCCTCTCCGACGAGGGTCTCGAGCTTGTGAAGGCGCATCTCGCCGAGGGCGGGATCTATGTGGTGAATGCCGTGAGCTCCCCGCTCGACTACCGCCAGCTCGCCGAGATGGGAGAGCTGCTCGAGCAGCACTTCTCGTGCGTGAAGATGATCGAGTGCACCGACGCGGACTTCTCGGACGACGAGAACTACCTGTTCGTGTGCCTGCCATAGGTTTTGGCGGCGAGAAACCTCGAAAGTGTTCAAAATGCCGAATTTTCCGCGGTATTTCGGGCTCGATTCTGCATCGGGTTGAGACTCCATTTGTAAAGCTGCAGGCCAGAGACCTGTGATTGGGTCCAGCTATAGCTTCGATGACGATTCGGCACCCAGAATCCGCGGAAAATTCGGCATTTTGAGCAGAAACGGCCCCCTCTCCTGCCAAAACGTTCCCGATAGCAAGCGGCCCCGCGAATGCGGGGCCGCCCTCAGTGCAAAAGGGGTTGGGACTATTCGGCGAAATACGCCACGCCGCCCTCGAAGATGGGCTGGTAGGCGTTGCCGGGAACGTTCTTGTAGAGGCCCTCGCCGCTGCGCTCGCTGTGGCCCATCTTGCCCAGGATGCGGCCGTCGGGGCTTGTGATGCCCTCGATGTTGAAGACCGAGCCGTTGGGGTTGGTGGTGAGGTGCATGAGCGCGCGTCCGCTGGGCGCCACGTACTGCGTGGCTACCTGCCCGTGCTGGCGCAGTTCCTTGAGCATCTCGTCGGAGCAGACGAAGCGGCCCTCGCCGTGGCTGATGGCAACGTTGTAGATCTCGTTCATGCTGCACTTCGAAAGCCAGGGTGAGAGGTTCGAGCTGATGGCGGTGCGGGCGAGCCTGCTCTGGTGGCGTCCGATGGTGTTGAACGTGAGGGTGGGGCAGTCTTCATCCATATCGCGGATGTCGCCGAACGGCACGAGGCCGAGCTTCACGAGCGCCTGGAAGCCGTTGCAGATGCCCAGCATGAGGCCGTCGCGCTCGTTGAGCAGGCGGCGGACCGCCTCGGTCACGGCAGGTGCGCGGAAGAACGCGGTGATGAACTTGGCGGACCCGTCGGGCTCGTCGCCGCCGGAGAAGCCGCCGGGCAGCATGATGATCTGGCTGTTGTCGATGGCCTTCACAAGGGCCTCGGCGCTTTCGGCGACGGCCTGCGGCGTGAGGTTGTTGATGACGAGGGTCTCGGCCACGGCGCCGGCGCGCTCGAAGGCGCGGGCGGTGTCGTACTCGCAGTTGGTGCCGGGGAAGACGGGGATGAT
>CAMZCV010000124.1 GCA_947305035.1 uncultured Coriobacteriales bacterium
GGCGGTCAATATCGCCAAGGCGGGGTATTTCTCTTCCGACCGAACAATCCGTGAATACGCGGATGACATCTGGCATATTTAGGCTAGGCAAGTAGGTCCTTTCGAAAGGAGTGGGTATGAGTAAGAAGGAGTGCGTCGCGATGCTCCTTGCCGGCGGGCAAGGAAGCAGACTTGGCGTCCTCACGAGCAATGTGGCAAAGCCGGCGGTTTCGTTCGGCGGAAAGTTCCGCATTATCGACTTCCCGCTGTCCAACTGCACCAACTCGGGCATTGACACCGTAGGTGTGCTCACGCAGTACAGACCGTACCTGCTGCACTCCTACATCGGAACTGGCGAGGCCTGGAACCTCGACGAGCGCGATGGCGGCGTCTCGATCCTGCCCCCGTTTGCAACCCAGACGGGCGGATCCTGGTACGCGGGCACGGCAGACGCGGTTACCCAGAACCTCGGCTACCTTGAGCAGAACGACCCCGAGTACGTGCTCATCCTCTCGGGCGACCAGCTCTACCGCATGGACTACCATGACATGCTCCAGTGCCACAAGGACAACAACGCCGACCTCACCGTCGCCGTCATGCCCGTGCCTTGGGAGGAGGCCTCCCGCTTCGGCATCATGAACTGCGATGAGGACGGCCGCATCCTCGAGTTCGTCGAGAAGCCCAAGGAGCCCAAGAGCAACCTCGCATCCATGGGCATCTACATCTTCACCGCCGACCTCCTCATCAAGACCCTCGAGGAGGATGCGGTCGATCCCAACTCCACCCACGACTTCGGTGGCGACGTCATCCCCAAGCTCCTCGCTCAGGGCAAGCGCCTGTTCACCTACAAGTTCGAGGGCTTCTGGCGCGACGTCGGCACCATCTCGAGCTACCTCGAGACGAGCATGGACCTGCTGGGGCCCGAGCCCGCGTTCGACATCTACACCAACGAGTTCCCCATCATGAGCAACTCGTCCACGCGCCCGCCCGCATTCTACGGCGAGAACGCCGAGGTTGAGGACTGCCTCATCGACAACGGCGCCCAGATCTTCGGCAAGGTCACCCGCTCGATCCTCGCGCACGACGTCTTCATCGGCGAGGGTGCTGTGGTCGAGCAGGCAATCCTGCTGCCCGGCGCGCGCGTTGAGGCAGGCGCCAAGGTCGTGAACGCGATCCTCGGCGACAAGGTCGTGGTCGAAGCCGGTGCCACCCTCGGCTCACTTGACGCAGATACCGCCACCGTCGGAAACGGCGATGTGGTCAGGAAGGGGGAGTAGACGATGGCTAAGGTTATCGGCATCATCACCTGCAACTACACGTCCAAGGAGAGGGACTTCTCCTCCGTCGATCGTCCCATCGCTGCAGCACCCTATGTCGGCCGCTATCGCGTGATCGACTTCCCGATGTCCAACATGGTCAACGCCGGCATCCGCACCATCGGCGTGATCATGCCCAAGAACTTCCGCTCCCTCACCGACCACCTCGGCGCCGGCAAGGAGTGGAGCCTCGCCCGTAAGAACGGCGGCCTGTTCATCCTGCCCGGCACCGCTTTCGGTACCGCCCGCGTGGGCTCCCGCTTCCTGATCCGCGATCTCATCGCCAACAGGGCCATGCTCGAGCGCAGCGCCGACGGCTACGTGGTGTTCTCCTCCGCCAACATCGTCTTCAACGCCGATCTCAACGAGCTGGTCGAGGCCCATATCGCCAGCGGCGCCGACATCACGGCATACACGAAGATCGCCAACGAGGATGACGCCGATGTCGTGGCCTTCGAAGCCAAGGACGGCGTGGTCAAGGGCATGAAGTACGGCGTCAAGGAAGGCGAGCTCGCGTTCCTCGACACCTTCGTGATTAAGCGCTCGCTGCTGCTCGACATGCTCGATTGGTATGCCGCGAACGACCACCTCGATCTCTTCGAGGCCGCCCTCACGCATGGTGCTCCGGTTACCATCAACACCTTCATGTTCGAGGGCTACTGCGCTGCCATCTTCAACAAGATGAGCTACTACCGCGCCAACATGGACATGCTCGATCCCGAGGTCTACGGCGCGCTGTTCCCGAGCGGCCGCTACGTCAAGACCAAGACGCACGACACCCCGCCCGCCAAGAACGAGGTCGGCTCCAAGGTCACCAAGTCGCTCGTCTCCGCCGGCTGCCGCATCTACGGCACCGTTAACGGCAGCGTGCTCTCCCGCAACGTCATCATCGAGCCGGGCGCTGTTGTGACCGATTCCATCATCATGCAGGGCACCGTCGTCAAGAGCGGTGCTGTGGTCGACCATGCCATCATCGACCGCAACAACGTCATTCCCGCAGGCACCATGCTCAAGGGAACCGCCGACGATGTCCTGGCCCTGGGCAAGGCACGCGACTAAGGGGGGGCGCAATGGCAACGAGAAGAAAGCTCAAGATCCTGCTCGCGACCTCCGAGGCCGTGCCCTTTGCCAAGACCGGCGGTCTGGGCGATGTCGCGGGCTCGCTGCCCCAGGCGCTTATCGCCGAGGGTGCCAAGTGCGCGGTCATCATGCCCAAGTACAGCACCATCCCCTGGGAGTTCCAGGAGAAGATGGAGCATCTGGGCGAGATGTACGTGCCTCTCGCATGGCGCAGCGTCTATTGCGGCGTCGAGCACCTCGAGTACGACGGCGTGGACTTCTTCTTCCTCGATAACGAGTCCTACTTCAAGCGCGACACGCTCTACGGCCACTTCGATGACGGCGAGCGCTTCGCGTTCTTCTCGAAGGCCATCTGCGAGGCCATCGAGTTCTTCCCCGAGCTGCAGTGCGATGTCTGCATGTGCAACGACTGGCAGACCGCCCTCGTGCCCGTGTTCCTGCGCGAGTTCTACCGCGAGAGCGATGCCTGCAACAACGTGAAGTGCGTCTTCACGGTGCACAACGTCAAGTTCCAGGGCCAGTTCGGCGACCAGCTGCTCGACGACATCCTCGGCGTGGGCCACATCCCCGCCGCCGCCGACCAGCTGCGCTGCGACGAGCGCTCGATCAACTTCATGAAGGGCGCGCTCTGCTACTCCGACCTGCTCACCACCGTGAGCCCGACCTACGCGGTCGAGCTGCAGATGCCGTTCTTCGGCGAGGGCCTCGACTACATGTTCCGCCGCCGCTCGTCCATCCTCTCGGGCATCCTCAACGGCATCGACCAGAACATCTGGAACCCCGAGACCGACAAGTTCATCGAGCATCACTTCAGTGTCGAGGACATGTCGGGCAAGAAGGAGGCCAAGCGCGCCCTCCAGGAGGAGTGCGGGCTCTGGCAGGATGAGAACGCGCCGCTCGTGGTCATGATCGGCCGCCTCACCAACCAGAAGGGCCTCGGCCTCGTGCGCTACGCCATGGACCGCATCATGTCCGACGGCGTGCAGATGATCGTGCTCGGCACCGGCGACGCCGACCAGGAGGACGCGTTCCGCTACTTCCAGGACCGCTATCCCGGCCAGATGTGCGCGCGCATCACGTTCGACAACGCGCTCAGCCACCGCATGTATGCGGGCGGCGACATTCTGCTCATGCCGTCGGAGTTCGAGCCGTGCGGCCTGTCCCAGATGATCGCCATGCGCTACGGCACCCTGCCCGTGGTGCGCGAGACGGGCGGTCTCAAAGACTCCGTCGAGCCGTACAACCAGTACACGGGCGAGGGCACGGGCTTCTCGTTCGCCAATATGAACGCCGACGAGATGGCCGATTGCCTGCTCGGCGCCTGCTGGCTGTACCGCAGCAACAAGGATGCTTGGCACGAGCTGCAGAAGCACGGCATGACCACGGACTTCTCGTGGGACCGCGCCGCGGTGGACTATCTCAACCTGTTCCATTCGCTCCATCCCGAGGTCATCCCCTGGAATAAGAGGTAATTCTTTGCTCGCACGTCATATAACGTCGCTCAGCGACTACAGAATTCCCTTCGGTGCCACCCAATTGGGCGGCACCGTAAAGCTGTCCATCGATGTGTGGGAGGACGAGCCCCAGGCTGTCGATCTGCGCCTGTGGACCGACGGCGAGGGCGAGCGTCTCATCCCGATGCTGCCCGGCAGCGGGAACGGCACCGCCGTAAGGTACGCGGCGGAGTTCGCGCCCGAGAAGACCGGCGTCATCTGGTACAGCTTCAACATCACCGCATCCGACGGCGTGGTGTGGCGCTACGGTGCCCGCGAGGAGCACGCGGTGGGGGAGGGTGCGTTCCACTACGGCGACCCGCCCTCGTTCCAGATCACGGTGTACGAGCCGCGCGCGGTTCAGCCCGACTGGTACCGCAACGGCATCGTCTACCAGATCTTCCCCGACCGGTTCGCGCGCGGCGACGATTGGCGTAAGCGGGCCAAGACGCTCGACGCTCCCCGTAAGGGTCCCAAGCGCCGCCTTGTAGAGGATTGGGACAAGCCCGTCTCCTATGATTTCGACAAGAAGACCGGCGAGATGCGCGCCTGGGATTTCTACGGTGGAACCCTCGAGGGTATCCGCGAGAAGCTGCCCTACCTCGAGCAGCTCGGCATCACGGCGATCTACCTCAACCCCATCTTCGAGGCCGCGTCCAACCATCGCTACGACACGGCAAATTACGAGCGCATCGACCCGCTCCTCGGCGACGAGGAGTCGTTCCGTGCGCTTTGCGCCGATGCGGAGGCGCGGGGAATCTCAATCATCTTGGACGGCGTGTTCAACCACACGGGCCGCGACTCGCGCTACTTCAACGCATTCGGCAACTATCCCGATGTTGGCGCGGCGCAGGATCCGTCGTCTCCGTACCACACGTGGTACAA
>CAMZCV010000125.1 GCA_947305035.1 uncultured Coriobacteriales bacterium
TCATTTGTCAACTCTGCGCTCAGATTTCGTTCATGTATCCGGTCACTATCTCATACCAGAGCTCAGCGTGCAGGGGGCAATATCTTTGCGCCCCCTCCAGGGTGACCGTGCTTCCGTAGAAATCGGAGTAGCCCTCCGTGAATTCCCAGATGGCGGTTTTCCAGTCCGGCCATGATACACTTCCCCAACCCCAAGCGTTGTACGGGCGGAAGCAGTAGGTCCCCGAACTGCTCTCCAAGCGTGCGATGGCCGGCGCGATCCTGGGGTCCACGCCGTAGTATGCAGCGGCCGCGGAGAATTCCGCACCGTAGCCCGCCAGCGGGGTGCCTTCGTTGAACGCATCGATGCGCTGCGCCCACGAGTCGTCCGAGTCACCCCCGCTTGGGGGTTCGACTCCCTTGTCGTACACCCTGTGCAAGAACGCGGCCATATCGCAACGGGCGACGGAGTCGTAGGGCCTGAACGTGCCGTCCTCGAAGCCCGTGGCGATGCCCGCAGATTCGAGCCACCAGATCTCGTTGGCGTGCGGGGTTTCGGAGTCCACGTCGGAGAAGGGCGTCTTGTCGGCTTCGGTGGGGGTGTAGGCGGGCGAGCCGGACAGACGGTAGAGGAAGGCCGCCATGTCGCAGCGGGCGACAGGGTCGTAGGGCCTGAATGTGTGATCCTCGAAGCCCGTGGAGATGCCCACGGACGCGAGCCACCAGATCTCGGTGGCATGCGGGGTGTCGGAGTCCACGTCGTTGAATTTCGCCTTATCCGCGACAGTGGGGGTGAAGGCGGGCGAACCGGCCAGACGGTAGAGGAAGGCTGCCATGTCGCAGCGGGCGATATCATCATAAGGTCGGAACGTTCCGTCTTCGAATCCGGTAGAGATGCCGTTGTCGGCCATCCAGACGATGTCCTCGTAGTGCGGCGTTTCGGAGTCCACATCGGTAAACGGCTCCGCTGCAAAGGCCTGTCGGGGCGAAACCACGACGCCGCAGATCACCAGCGCGAGCACAGAGAGCGCCAGCGCAAGATGTGCAAGCAGCTTCTTCATGGAGCTCTCCTTCCTAGGACCGGGGAGCATATACCTCGACCATATGGGAGATGGAATACGATTGTCAAGCACCGTGCTGTTGGCGGAGCGGTTATCCGAAGCGGCAGGAGCATCGCTTTGGCGCTCGTCAACTATACCTGACGAGCCCTCCCACAGCCGATCACTCGGCAATATCGATCTCCTTCAGCACCTTGCGGTAATCCTCGTCGCTCACGAGCATGTCCTGCTGGTGCTCCGAGGCGAATTCGAGCCATGCGCCATCGCCGTTGCAGGGCCTGATCCTCGTGATCAGGTCGATGTTGATCAGGTTGTCGTAGCCATACGAATCCTTGACATGCACGAAATAGGCCATTGTGCAGATTCTCCTCGCAATCGGACCGTCCAAACTCCCCGAGAGTCAGGTGCCTGCCGTGAAGCACCGTCTTCAAGATCGGGTATCCTCGAGTGCCCGAGTTGGTACCGAGTCTGCCACAGGCGAACTGCATCCCCCGCGCCCCTCGGTCGAGATCCACCCATCTACCAGCGAAAACCCAAGGAGTCCCATATGGTTCCAAGCTCGGGGTTGTCCAACAAGTGACCGTATTCGCTCTTCGCTGTGTTGGACGAGAATCGTATGGGAAGGTTGGCATCTAAGTATTCGTAACGGTTCAGGTCAGTTAGAACGAGTCATCAAAAAAACCGAAATCGCAGCTCGAATCAAGAGTCATACTGTGCTAGAGTATTTACAAAATTCAAATAGAATTACGATTTTATAAATGATGATGAAGATGGCCAAGCTCATACAGAGACCGACCTACCTCTCCCGCGCGCTCGCGTTCAGGGATACCGACCTCGTCAAGGTGGTGACGGGGGTCAGGCGCTGCGGGAAGTCGTCGCTGCTCGCACTCGTGCGGGAGCACCTGCTCGCGGAGGGAATCCCGCAGGAGGCAATCGTGTCGGCCAACCTCGAGGATCTGGGCCTTGGGATACGCTCGGGGAACGACCTCTATGAATACTTCCAGGCACGCCTGAACGGAGACGGCAAGACCTACATCTTCATCGACGAGATCCAGAGAGTCGAGGGCTGGCACGACGCGGTGAACGCGATGAGGGTCGCCTTCGACTGCGATATCTACGTGACCGGCTCGAACGCGTTCCTCCTGTCCAGCGAGATCGCGACGTACCTTTCGGGACGCTACGTCGAAGTCAGGATGCTCCCTCTCGCGTTCGAGGAGTACGTGAGGTTCTGCGGCATCACGCTCAACGGTGCCAGGACTGCTGGAACCGACGCGTCAGGAGAGCTCGTCCTCACGCAGGACCTGCTCGCACGCTTCATGGAATACGGCGGCATGCCCGCAATCGCGAGCCTCAAGACGACGCAGGGGATGCACGCGGACTACATGGACAGCCTCTACGAGTCCGTGGTCGTCCGCGACATCCTGAACCGCGAGAGACGAGCGTCGGAGCGGAGCATCTCCGACCCCGTCCTGCTGAGGAGGCTCGTCGAGTTCCTCGCGGACAACGTCGGGAACGCCACCTCGCTTAACAAGGTCGCGAGCACGCTCTCCAGCGCGGGATCGGACACCACGCGGTTCACAATCGCCGCCTACGCCAAAGCCCTTGAGGACGCCTACCTCGTCTATCCGTGCAGTCGCTTCGACATCCACGGGAAGGATATCCTCAAGACCGCCCCGAAGTACTACCTCGTGGACACCGGGCTGCGCTCGTACCTCGGAGGATACCGCGGCGGCGATCTCGGAAGGACGTTCGAGAACACCGTCTTCCTGCAGCTCGCCTACGAGGGGTGGAAGGCCCACGTGGGCAAGCTCTACGCACGCGAGGTTGACTTCGTCGCGACCAAGGACGGGCGCATCGTCTACATACAGGTCGTAGACGAGATGCTCTCCGAGGGGACCCTCGAGCGGGAGCTCGCACCCCTGCGCTCCATCCGCGACAACCACGAGAAGTGGATCGTGGTGCGGCAGGGCGACTACCCGCCGGATGTCGATGGGATACGTATTCTCAATCCGAATCGGTTCTTCTTCAAAGACTGAGGGACATCCTTGCTGGGTTAACGGGGTACTTCATGTCATTTCTTGCAGGAAGCACCTCGTTAACGAACAAAAACAGCCACGGGCGAAACCCGTGGCTGACGTCATCCTGGAGCCGGGATCGGGACTCGAACCCGAGACCTACGCATTACGAGCGGGCTCTGGCCATATGAACATAGATGAACATGGATGAATACCGTTAGGTAATATGAGCTCCTGACCAGCAGAAATGACATACTCGGCGCGAAAGCCGCCATAAGTTTGATTGTCGGCTGACGGTCAAATCGGGCACCCTTTGGGCACCCTTGGTGCCCAAAGGGATGAGGATCGGGGTCGTGATGAAGAGGTTCAGCAAGGGAGCAGTAGCGAAAGACCGTGGACAGTGGAAGGCGATCATCTCCTATCAGGAAAATGGAATCCGCCATCGGCTCACCAAGAGGACTGGGATCAAGTGCTATCCGTCAGAGACCGACATGCGAGGCAAGCAGAATGCCGAGAGGGTCCTCCATCAGTGGAGGGATGAGTTGGTCGCGGAAGACGCGAAGATATCACCCTTCATCACATCCGACGCGCCGCTTCTCGAGTTCTGCAAGAGGTATGCGGAGGCCAAGATGTTCCTCGTCAAGGATGCGACCTATCTCGGATACATGTGCGAGATCAGGCGACTCGAAACCACCCCGCTCGCCATGATGCCCATCGGCGAGATAACGCCCGAGATCATAAGGATGCATGAGTCAACGCTCGCACAGCGCGGCCTAGCGGGCTCGACGCTGAAGCACCACCATTCGTTTCTCGCATCCGTCTTTAAGGAGGCGGTCGTGAACAGGAAAATCCCCTACTCCCCCATCGCATCAATCAGGAGCCCCAAGGCTCGCGCACGCCCAATCAACTCCCTGACAGAGGAAGGAAGGGATGAGGTGCTCTCTTTGCTCAGGAAGCGGATACCTGATGACTTCTCGACGGCCGTTTTCATTGCGCTCGCGACAGGAATGAGAAGGGGCGAAATCTGCGCTCTCAGGTGGACCGATATCGATTTCAGGTCGAAGATGATTTCCGTGAACTACAGCTATTCGAAGGATATGCGCGGGGGGTACGTGATGACTTCCCCGACTCAAAGCGGATGATCCCTATCGGGGACAACCTCATCGAGATACTCACCCTCAGATCGAAGGCCATGAGGGATGCGCGCGATATGCTCGGCCTCCCCTGGAAGCCTACCCTCTATGTCATCGGCAACCCGATGAACGAGAAGCCGTACAGCCCGGATATGATCTCAAGAGACTGGAGGGCGTTCGTGCAATCGAACGCAATCTACGGTTCGCAGGCTGTCCATCCCGTATTCCACGACCTGAGGCACACGTTCGCGACCCTCGCGATCAGGTCGAAGGCTATCGATGTCAAGGCTCTCGCTGGAATACTCGGACACAAGGACGCATCCATGACGCTGAACGTCTATGCAGACGGGCTGGAAGACTCGAAGAGATCCGGCATGAACAGCCTCGACGCCGCCTTCGGCGCCGAGGCCTCGTCGAAGGGCGCCGGCTCGGAAGAAGCAGCCGACGCCTCCTAGCAAGACTCAATCTTCCGACCTGTTTCGCATAATCGGAGTAATCGCGATAATGCGAAACAGGGATTAGTCCGACGTGCCTGCCTTGTCCTCGCCATTGTTGATGTTGAC
>CAMZCV010000126.1 GCA_947305035.1 uncultured Coriobacteriales bacterium
CTTCAATGCGGAATTTCTTCCCGCCGCCAAGTATCGCCTCGTATGCCTTGCGCAAACCAAGCATGCTGTCCTGCTCGACACCTATGACGGCATCGAGGTCCTCGTCCATATCGGCGTCGATACCGTCGAGCTAGGCGGGACCCCCTTCCTCGCGCATGTCAAGCAGTACGACCGCGTCGAAGCCGGGCAGCTCCTCATCGAAGCGGACCTTGCGGCCATCGAGGCCGCTGGCAAACCCACGGACATCATGGTCATCATCACCAACACCGATAGCTGCTCCTCCATCGAAGCCGCGCTGGGCCCAGTCAAGGCCGGCGCAAAGCTCATCGCCATCGCAAAAGATGCGACAGCGACCCATGCCTAAGCGGAAGGATTCGCTACAATCGGTTCCATGGGTACCAAGAAGACACAGACATCGCTTCTCGTAGCGCTCGCAGCAGTCGTTTCGTTCATCTGCGGCTTCGCGATCGCATGGGTTCTGAGGACGCCCGATGCGGCGCCCGCACCCCAGCCTGTCGATCCAGCGCCCATCGTCACGCCAACAGATCCCGAGCCGGAGCCCGCGCCAGAACCTGAGCCTGCTCCGGAGTCCGATCCCGGGCCTGCGCCTACGCCAACGCCTGCGCCAACTCCAGCGCCCGCTCCCGATGACGACGAGATCATCATCGATGGAGACTACGCCTACGACCCCGTAACCGGGGCAGAGGTGGAGATCGACGGCGAGTACACCACCAAGGACGAGGTGGCCCTCTACATCTACGCCTTCGGCGATGTGCCCGGCAACTACATCACCAAGACAAAGGCGCGCAAGCAGGGCTGGGTGCAGGACCAGGGCAACCTCTGGGACGTGCTGCCCGGCATGAGCATCGGCGGCGGAGGGTTCGAGAACATCGAGGGCGAGGTACCCGTTCCCTGGGATCCCGACCGCACGTGGAAGGAATGCGATATCAACTACGCGGGCGGTTATCGCGGTGCCGAGCGCATCATCTACTCGGACGATGGCTACATCCTCTACACCGGAGACCACTACGAGACGTTCGAGCAGCTCTTCCCCCGCGAGGAGGGGTAGCCATGGATGCGCCCGAGGCCTACATCGTCCTGTTCGAGTCCGCCTTTTCGAGCAAAGCGGCGGTGCACGCCCATCTTGCCGAGATGCTCGACTTTCCGTCGTACTACGGCAACAACCTCGATGCCTTGCTCGACTGCCTCACCGATATCTCGCATCCCGTGCATATCGCGCTCATCCGCATGCGCGACGAGGGGCCGCTCGCCCGCTGGTTCGACAAGCTCGCCCTGGCGCTCATGATCGCCGCGCGCGAGAACCCCTCCATCGACGTCGAGATCTCCTTCGGTTGACAAATAGACAAGTCATTTGTCAGCTTTCCTGTCAAAGGGACAGGTTTGCTGACAGGTTTTTCCATCGCACCTGCCTAGTTTCCTGTCAAAGGGACAGGTTTGCTGACAGGTTTTTCCATCGCACCTGCCGGCTTTCTTACAGCAATCTGACACGAATCTGCACAAGAATCAGCAGGTAAAGTGGCGTTTTTGTGACTCTCATCCTCTGGGCAAACGCCGTACGCTCCTCTCGTATCATTGACGCTCAAAACATGATTCGAGGAGGATGAGATGAGAACGCCTAGAGAGGAAAGCAGCTCGAGCATCTACCATGTCGTCGCGCGCGGATCAGGGCGCCAGCTCATCTTCGAAGATGATTGCGATCGAAAGGTATTCCTCACCATCCTCGGCAGGATGTCGATGAAATACAGGGTCAAGATTCTCGGTTGGTGTCTGATGGGCAATCACATCCACCTCCTTCTTATGGCTCCAATTGGCGAAATCTCAAAAGCGATGCAAGTCCTCCTCTGCACCTACGCGCTCCACTTCAACGAGAAAGCGGGACGTAGCGGTCACCTTTTCCAGGAGCGCTTCATGAGCGAGCCCATCGAAGACGACGAGTACCTTCTCTGCGTTCTGAGATACATCCACCTCAATCCCGAAAAGGCGCATATCGCCGCACATGATTGCTACGACTGGTCGAGTTTTGGGGAATATATCGGGAAACCACGGCTATGCTCCACGGAATATATCCTCTCGCTTTTCGACACCATCCGAGACTTCATCATGTTCCATCGCATAGAGAGCAACGAGCGACATTATCTCGATGTGCCTGACGGCAGACGTACCACCCGCTCGATGCCCGATGCCGAAGCGATTCGCATCGCAGAGAGCGTGTTGGATGGCGTGCCCCTTACAGACCTTAAAGCGCTGGATAAAAGCCAGCGAAACCATTACATCAACATGCTTCTTGATTCCCATTTGTCCGTACAGCAGATAGAACGGCTGACGGGAATTGGCCGCGGAATCATCGACTATGTGAAAACCTGTCAGTAAACCTGTCCCTTTGACAGGAAAAACCTGTCAGTAAACCTGTCCCTTTGACAGGAAACCTATTTGCCAACTAGAAGTCGGCGCTGCCGACGGTGCGCGGGTGCGGGATGACGTCGCGGATGTTGTCCATGCCCGTGAGGTACATGACCAGGCGCTCGAAGCCCAGACCGAAACCCGCGTGACGGCAGCTGCCATAGCGGCGCAGGTCCAGATAGTACTTGTAGTCGTCGAGGCTCATGCCGAGGGCGGTCATGCGCTCCTCGAGCAGGTCGAGACGCTCCTCGCGCTGGCTGCCGCCTATGATCTCGCCGATGCCGGGAACCAGGCAGTCGGTGGCGGCGACGGTCTTGCCGTCGTCGTTCAGGCGCATGTAGAAGGCCTTGATGGCAGCGGGGTAGTCGGTCACGAACGTGGGGCGCTTGAAGTGCTGCTCGGTGAGGAAGCGCTCGTGCTCGGTCTGCAGGTCGCAGCCCCACTCGACGGGATACTCGAACTTGGTGCCGGCGGCGGCTGCCTCCTGGAGGATCCGGATGGCATCGGTATACGTCACGCGCGCGAAGTCGGACGAGACCACGTGCTCGAGACGCTCGAGCAGGCCCTTGTCGACGAAGCGGTTGAACATGGCGAGCTCATCGGGGCAACGCTCCATAACCGCGGAGATGACGTACTTGAGCATGGCCTCGGCGATCTGCATATCGTCCTCGAGGTCGGCGAAGGCGATCTCGGGCTCGATCATCCAGAACTCGGCGGCATGGCGGCGCGTGTTGGAGTTCTCGGCGCGGAACGTGGGGCCGAAGGTGTAGACGTCGCCGAAGGCCATCGCGAAGCTCTCTGCCTGCAGCTGGCCCGACACCGTGAGGTTGGTGGCGCTGCCGAAGAAATCCTTGCTCCAATCGACCTCGCCCTTGTCGGTGAGGGGCGGGTTGGCGGGATCGATGGTGGTGACGCGGAACATCTCGCCGGCGCCCTCGGCGTCGGACGAGGTGATGATGGGCGTGTTGACGTAGACGAACCCCAGGTTCTGGAAGAACTCGTGGATGGCGAAGGCAGCGGTGGAACGCACGCGGAAGACGGCGCGGAAAAGGTTGGAGCGCGGACGCAGGTGCTGGATGGTGCGCAGGAACTCCACGGTGTGACGCTTCTTCTGCAGCGGGTAGTCCTCGGCGCTTCCTCCCTCCACCACGATGCTCTGAGCCTGCAGTTCGAAGGGCTGCGGCGCCTCGGGCGTGAGCTTGAGCTCGCCCGTCACGATAAGGGCGGACGCGATGCCCGTGGCGGCGATCTCATCGTAGTTGGACAGCGTCTCGCGGCCCATGACCACCTGCAGGTCCTTGAAGCAGCTTCCGTCGTTGAGCATGACGAACCCGAAGTTCTTCATATCGCGGATCGAGCGGACCCACCCGCAAACGGTTACGGTGGTGCCGCCGAGAGCCTGTGAATCGGCGAAAAGACGTGCGATGGTCGTGTGCTCCATGAAGCAAACCTCCTTGGTTCTCGTGAATCTACAAAATGATAGTCCAAACGGCCCCAAAAATGCCGCTGGGCGTTTTATTTGACCCGACGTCATGCTGCCGTGGTATGTTTTTCTGTGGTATCGCCATCATTCGATGAATAAATCAACGCGTGAATGGTGAGAACAGGATTGTAGGGGAAGCCCTCTGTCAGAAAGGTATGATCATGGGCATTTTTTCTCGTATCGGCGACATTCTGCAGGCTAACATCAACGATCTCATCGACAAGGCCGAAGATCCCGAGAAGATGGTGAAGCAGCTCATCATCGAGATGGACAACCAGGTTGACGACGCCACCAAGGCTCTCGGCCAGGCCATGGGCTCCCAGAAGGTTGCCGCCATGGAGCTCGCCGATGCCAAGGCCGCCGCTGCCGACTGGAACGACAAGGCCAAGCTCGCCCTCAAGGCCGGCAACGAGGCTCTCGCCAAGAAGGCCCTCGACGCCAAGGTGGGTGTCGACCAGCAGGTCGCCAACCTCCAGGCCAACTACGATCAGATCACCGCCAACGTCGACTCCCTCAAGCAGCAGGTCGAGCAGCTCAAGATGAAGCTCGACGAGGCCCGCAGCCGCCAGCAGGTCCTCGTGGCCCGCAGCCGCATGGCCGATGCCGCCCAGAAGACGGCCGTCACCATCACCTCCGCCACCACCGACTCCGCGTTCGCCAAGCTCGACGCCCTCGAGCGCAAGATCGCCGAGAAGGAGGCCACCGCTGAGGCCTACGGCGCAATGAGCGGCCTTGCCTCCGCCGAGATCATCATCAGCGACGAGGACGAGTTCAAGCAGCTCAAGCATGAGGCTGCCGT
>CAMZCV010000127.1 GCA_947305035.1 uncultured Coriobacteriales bacterium
CGCCATCGGTGCCGAGACACACGTTGATGCCCGCGGCAACCATCTCGGGCACGGGTGCGAACCCGTTGCCGAGCTTCATGTTCGATGCGGGGTTGGTGACCACGCTCACGCCGTTCTCTGCCAGGATGGCACGGTCGGACTCGCTTACGCGGATGCAGTGGGCTGCGATGGTGGGCATCTCGAAGATGCCGGCGTCGCGCACGTACTCCACGGGCGTGCAGCCGTGGTCGCGCAGCATGTTGTCGCTCTCCACCTGCCCTTCTGCGATGTGGATGTGGATGCCCATGCCCTCGCGCTTGGCAACCTCTGCAACGCCGCGCAGGTAGTCGGGTCCGCAGCTGTAGGGCGCATGCGGTCCCAGACGGAAGGTCAGACGGTCGCAGCCAGCGAAAGCGTCGCGCTCCTGGAGTGCCTCGCGGATGCGGCGCTCGTTGAGGTCGTACTCGCCGCCCACGAGGCCGCGGCAGATGACGGCGCGCATGCCGCTCTCGACCACGGCGCGCGTGGTCTGCCCGATGTGCATCTGCTGGTCGTTGAAGCAGGTGGTGCCCGAGCGGATCATCTCGATCTGGGAGAGCAGCGATGCCCAGTAGGCGTCCTCGGGCTCCAGCAGGTCCTCGATGGGCTCGATGGTGCCGAAGAGCCAGTCGGTGAAGGAGAGGTCATCTGCCACATTGCGCATCATGCTCATGTAGGTGTGCGTGTGCGCGTTGATGAGGCCGGGGATGGTGAGGCGGCGCGTTCCGTCGATGATCTCGGTTGCGGAGAAGCCCTCGGGGGTCTCATCGATGCCCGCGATTTCGGAGCCCTCGATGAAGATGTCGTGGCGGCCGGCCTCATGGCCGGTGCCGCTGGGGAGGATGGCGAGGGTGTTCTTGATGATCATGCCCATGGGGTCTCCTTGCGAAAAGGGAAAACAAAGCGGATACCTTTCCATTGTCCCATTTCCAATCGTTTGAAGGAGGGCAATTTGCGCATCTTGGCTGGATACAAAGAGGTACTATAGATAGTTGTGTTTCAACAGGTCCCTGCGGTGGTCGCAGGGTTTCTTGGAAGGGGATTCTTTCATGGCACTCAACATTTCCCGTCGTCAGATGCTCGGCATCAGCGCATCCACCCTCGCCCTCGGTCTCGCCGCATGCGGCGGCTCCAACAACGGTGGCGGCGAGCCCGCTCCCGCAGCTGACGGCGACGTCAAGTCTCTCACCTTCGAGCCCGGCAAGCTCACCGTGGCCACCGGCAACCCCGCTTGGGAGCCCTGGGTCATGAACGACGCCCCCGAGTCCGGCGAGGGCTTCGAGGCCGCCCTTATCTACGCGCTTGCCGACAAGATGGGCTTCGCTGCCGAGGAGGTCGTCTGGACCCGCACCGAGTTCGACGAGGCTTGCGCTCCCGGCCAGCATGATTGGGACCTCAACATCCAGCAGGTCTCCATCAACGACGACCGCAAGAAGGCCGTTGACTTCTCGCCCGCGTACTTCGTTCCCACCCAGGCCCTCATCGTGCGCGGCGACGGCAAGTATGCCAACGCCACCACCTGCGCCGAGTTCGATGGCGCTACCATCGCCGTCATGGTTGGCACCACTGCCGACGAGTTCGTGAAGGCCTCTATGCCCGGCGCGAGCATCGAGTACTACAACAACAACTCCGACGCCGCCGCCGCCGTCTCCAACGGCCAGGCCGACGGTCTTGTCACCGACACCCCGCAGGCCGTCTACATGGCCGAGTCCGAGCAGGTCGAGGGCGGCATCGTTGTGGGCCAGATCCCCAACTCCTCCGACGCCGGCCTGGGCATCACCCTTGCCAAGGACTCCCCGCTCACCCCGTTCGTCACCGATGCCATGAACGCCATCCTCGACGACGGCACCGTCCAGGGCCTCATCGACACCTGGCTGAAGGCCTACACGAGCGACATCCCCGTGCTTGCCTAAGCATTCTGCAATCGAACGACCGGGTGCACGTTGCCCGGTCGTTTTTTCTTCCTCATGCGTATAGGGGTGGTTCCTAGGATGCCCGACATCAACGAATACGGCGTCAGCGCCGTCGAACAGGAGCGTGAGCAGTTCCGCAGCGGGGAGCGGCGGCGCTCGATCCTCACGAGCATCGGCTCTTCGCTTGCATTCATCGCGGCAGTCGTGATCACGCTCAAGCTCTCGCCTGGCTGGCCGCGCGTCAGGGAGTCGTTCTTCTCTGCCGAGTACTTCGCGATGGCATGGCCCCAGGTGCTCGACGGACTTTGGCTCAACATCCGCGTGCTCGGCGTTGCGCTTGTGGGTGTCGCGGTTCTCGGAACCTCCCTCGCACTTATCCGCATGACCAAGTCGGCGGTTATGTTCCCGCTGCGCGTGGTGGCGAGAACCTATACCACCATCATGCGCGGCATCCCCATGATCGTCACGCTGTACCTCATCGGCTTCGGCATCCCCGGACTCGACCTCTTCGGCCGCATCGACAAGGCCGTCCTGGGCACCATCGCCGTGGTCATGAGCTACTCGGCGTATATCGCCGAGGTGCTGCGTGCAGGCTTTGAGGACGTGCATCCCTCGCAGCGCGCATCCGCGCGTTCGCTGGGCCTCACCACGGGCCAGACCATGTGGCACGTCATCATCCCGCAGGGCATCCGCAAGGTCGCGCCGGCGCTCATGAACGACTTCGTCGCCATGCAGAAGGACGTGGGCCTCATCTCCACGCTCGGCGCCGTCGACGCTGTCCGCGCCGCCCAGATCGTGGTCGCGAAGACGTACAACTTTACGCCCTATGTGGTGGCGAGCCTGCTCTTCATCGCCATGAGCGTGCCGTTCATCCTGCTCAACGATTGGTACTCCGAGCGCCGCCGCAAGCGCGAGCAGACGGGAGGCATGGTCTGATGGCAGAGCTTTCCAGCACGTACGACACCTCCCGCTTCGGCGACAAGGTCCTGCGTATCGACAACGTGGTCAAGCGTTTCGGCGACAATACCGTGCTCGACCACATCTCCTTCGACGTGCACATGCACGAGACCGTTGCGCTGCTCGGCCCTTCGGGTTCCGGCAAGTCCACGGTCATGAAGTGCATCAACCTGCTCGAGCAGGTCAACGACGGCCAGATCTGGTTGGGAGAGACCGACATCACCGACCCGCGCGAGAACCAGGACAGCATCCGCTCGCGCATCGGCGTGGTGTTCCAGCAGTTCAACCTGTTCTCGCACATGACGGTGCTCAACAACGTCACCCTTGCCGCACGCAAGGTGCACAAGTGGCCGCGCGAGAAGGCCGAGGAGAAGGCCATGGGCCTGCTCAAGCGCATTGGCATGGACCAGAAGGCCAAGGAGTACCCCGACCGTCTCTCCGGCGGCCAGCAGCAGCGCGTGGCCATCTGCCGCGCCCTCATGATGGAGCCCGAGCTGCTCCTGCTCGACGAGATCACCTCCGCCCTCGACCCGCTGCTGGTGGGCGAGGTGCTCGAGATGGTGGGCGAGCTCAAGCGCCAGGGTGCCACGATTCTCATGGCCACCCATGAGATGAGCTTCGCGCATGACGCAGCCGACCGCATCGTGCTGCTCCGACGCGGCAAGATCGCCGAGAACGGCAGTCCCGAGGAGGTCATGGACAACCCCACCGACCCCGAGACCCAGGCATTCTTCGCAGCATACAACCGCGTGTAAGGGCTCGTCACGGAGTTATCGCATGAACTGGTTCAAAAAGCATCTCGACCCCAAGTACGCGAAGATCTGCCTGTATGCCGGGGTCACCGCGCTCATCACGTTCGCGCTCGGTATGCTGCTGTTCAACTCCAGCTCCGCCATCGCCGATGCCTGGTCGCTCATCCAATCCATTCTCCAGCCCATCATCTGGGGCGGCATCATCTGCTATCTGCTCACGCCCATCGTGCGCTGGGTGGGAGGCCGCTTGGCGACGGTGATCAAGAACGACCAGATTCGCCTGTATGCGAGCGTGGGCATCACGCTCGCCGTGGTGGTCCTCACGATTGTCGCGGTTCTCGTCCTGATGCTGCTCGTGATTACGCGCAGCATCCAGGGGGTCAACATCGAGAACCTCAAGTCCCTCGTGGCGTCTTTCGGCGTCGACGTCAACGCCCTCTTCCAGCAGGTCCAGGATTACATCGCGCAGTTCGGATTCGACTTCGACCAGCTCAAAGACCTTGCGGAGCAGTTCGGCATCAAGCTCGACGGCGGCACCGCGAGCGCCATCACGGGAGCCGTCTCAACGGTTGCGGGATTTGCCACCACGGCCGTGTTCGGCGTCATCTTCGCGATCTACTTCCTGCTTGACGGCGAGGGCGTGGCCACCTACTTCAAGCGGCTGTTCTTCGCCGCGTTCGGCATCCGCGACCACCGCAGGCTGGCGCTTGTCATCGAAGATGCCGACCGCGCGCAGTTCATCGACGCCCTCATCATGGGCTCTTCCACCGCCATCATCTTCGCGATTCTCGGTGTGCCCTACGGGCCGATCCTGGGCATGATCACGGGTCTCGGCAACTTCATCCCGTTCTTCGGCGGGCCCATCGGCTATGCTTCGCTCATCGTCGTGTGCCTGATCGACGCTAACATCGGCGCGCTCATCGCCGGCCTCATCGCGCTCTCGATCATCCTGTTCATC
>CAMZCV010000128.1 GCA_947305035.1 uncultured Coriobacteriales bacterium
GGCTCAACGGCAGCCGGTGCGAACATACAGATATGGAGCTACAACTCCACAGCCGTGCAACAGCGATGGATGCTCGTGCCAATCATCGCCATGACCGAAAAGGGCACCTACAGCATCGTGAGCGCCCTCGACACGTCGCTCTGCGTGGACATCGGGGGCGCGTCGACGGCCAACGGAGCCAAGGCGCAGGTCTACACGCGAAATGACACCAACGCGCAGATCTTCGAAGCGGAGGTCAACGCGCAGAGCCAGCTTGTAAGGCTCGTGGCCACGCACTCGGGAAAGGCGCTGGATTCCGATGGCGCGACCAAGAACGGCACGAAGGTGCATCAGTGGGCAAAGGCCAACACCGACAACCAGTGGTGGCTCATCGAGCGCTATGGAACGGCCAATGTTGACGGCCAAACCGTCCCGACCTACCGACTTCGGACCAGGGCCGCGAGTGGCAGGTGCATGGACGTGGCGGGTGGCAAAAGCGCCGCTGGAACGCTGCTGCAATGCTGGAACGACGCTGCGGTCGCCGCGCAGAGATTCGCATTCGTCAAGACCGAGATGCTCGGCGAGAGCATCCCCGCACCAACCGGCTGCGACGCGGTTGTGCAAGGTCGAGGTTATCTCACGCACCCGATCACGTTCTACTGCGACGAGACCAAATATCAGGCGCGTCACCGCGTCTTTACGTACTCGATAGACCATAAGTCGACCACCAACGGCGGCTGGCACTCGCTGGACGACGCGGTGGACATGGCTCGCGAGGGGTGGAGCGACGCGTGGACGCCCACCTTCACCGTGCGCAAGGGTGGCGAGATCACGGTACCGGACACTTTTGCCGACGCCACGCTTGAGGCTGGCGTGCTCGACAAGCTCGTTTGGGAAATAGAGATTCGCGCCTTCCGTAGCTCCTACGGCACCACGCATTCGAAGGCGCACGGACCCGTGACGCGCTCCATCATCACGTTCACGCTCAAACCAGAGCTTACGGTCAACTCGGTCGCGATGGCGGCGAGCGGCGTGGAGGTATCGCTGTCGTGCGACTACCCGCACGCTGGCAACCGCTACGCAGCGGAGTTGTGGCTTAACGGCGAGCGCGTGGCACGCCAAGAGACGGCCACGGGGGCAGGTACCGCGAAGGTGAAGATACCGATATCCTCCATGGGGCGCATGCTTCTGGTTGGCGATGAGGTCGAGGTCCGCGCGAGCGTGCTCACAGCCGACGGTGGGACCGACTCGAAGCGAGTCACCATGCCCGTAACGTGGACGGGAGGCGTAACTGGAGCCACGGCCACGGTGAGCATGGACACCGACACGCTGAGCGCCATAGTCTCATGCCCCGGCGCGGCTGGCGGCAAGTGCATGCTTGAGGTGACGGACGGAGGAGTCGCAAGGCTCGTGGAATGCCTTGAGCTGCCGGATGGCACGTGGCGAGTCCCCTACCCCTTCGGTACGCACTGGCGAGCCATCGTGTTCCGCAACGTGAGCGGCGGCTGGGTCATGAGCGTAGTCGAGGGCGATTCGAGCGACGTGGACGAATACGTGTGGTTGTGGGGCGAGGAGTGGGACGACTGCTTGCGCCTGCGTGCCAACGCGGACGACCGCCCACGGCAAAGCCGCTCGCACGGCACCGACTCGGCAACATCGGTCACTACGGGACGCGTGAGGCCTGTCGCTTTCGGCGGCACGTCCGTGTCGCTCGACCTGTCAGTAGAGGCGGCCACCTTCGGAGACTCAATCCCCCACAGCAAGCGCGTGGACGTCGAACGTCTCTCGTGGGCGCTCGGCGATGGCTGGTATCCGGTGTTCCGCTCACCAAAGGGCGACTGGCACCGCGTGGCCGTGACGAGGATTGACACAGGTTGGGACAACGGACTCTGGGACCGTGCGCACGTCGAGCAGGAGGCGGTGCAGCCATGAGCGTCGACTGGCACGACCTAGAGTACGACTGGGAAGTGGCCGCGCTGCTGGTTGACCCGCACGACTGCAACTCCATCGTGGGCGAGCTCCAAGGCGTCGAGTCGTCGGGCTGCTCCGTCACAGAGGGGTACTACGTCGACACGCGAGTGAGCGCACAGGTGTCCACCGTCGTTCCAATCGGCGAGTCGGACGGGTACGTGAGGAACGCACGCATCAGGCTCGTGCTACGAGTGCCCCGCAGGGGTTGGGAGCGCGAGCTCATAACTGGATTCGTGACCGACATCCACCCCTCCGAGCATCACGGGCAGACGAAGCGCGTCTACTCTCTCGACAGCTCGCTTTGGTCAATCTCGGAGGATGCGATCACATCCAAAGTAACGTGCGCGGCTGGCTCCAAGGCCATGACCGTCTGCCGCAAGCTGCTAAAGGATCGATACATCGAGTTTGACGACAACGGCGCTCAAGATAGGTCGATACCCAAGGTGACCGTCTACGAACCAGCGACCATGCTTCTCAATCTGCTTTTCGACATCACGAACGGCTACAGCCGATTGGACGTGAGCGGCCACGGCCCGATCACCTTCAGAAAGTACGTGGCACCGTCGAAGCGCACGCCTTCGCTAACCATCGACCCCGACGACCCGCACACGCTCGTCATCGGCGAGGTGTCGGAGGACGATGAGACGTGGGAGCTGCCAGGCGCGGCCATCGTCACGGCGAACCTGTCAAAGACGACAAAGGACAAGGCGGGAAAGTCCGTCACCACGCACGAGACCCGCGCTGGCGTTTACACGGCACCAAACAGCCACGTTGCGTCACGCAACAATCGCGGGTACCTGCGATTCGTCAAGGACACATATTCGGGCAACAAGGAAGAGCCCTCGGTGTCGGAGCTTACGAACGCGGCGAAGCAGAAGTTCAACGCAAGCCAGGACAAGGGCAGATCATGGACCCTCACACAGCTCTATGAGGACTTGCACGCGGGCGACATCGTGACGCTCGTGCGAGCTGACGGAAGTCACAGGTGCCTAGTGCAGACGGTCGAGACCTCGCTTGACGCACGTTACAGGACACAACGACTCACTCTCAAGGAGGTGTAGCCAATGGACCGACTTGAAGCGGCGGCACTGATCGGTCGCGTATCGCGTGCCGAGAACAAGCCCGTGAGCCAACCGACGAACGTCCATTTCGTGACCATGGATGCCGTCTCAGATTCCGAGGATGGGACCGTGCTCGTTGACCCCGGCGGCGATGTCTTCTCCCCCGACGAATCTCAGTACGTTGAGATCGAGACCGTTGGCAGCGTCGCGGAGGGCGACGAGATCACCGTCGCGCTCGTGGGCGAGCCAGGCGGCGGGATGGACGTCATCTCACTCGGGCCCGTCGGAGAGGGTGACACTCAGAACGAGTCCATCGACGAGGCCAAGAGCGCAGCTGAGACCGCTTGGGAATGGGCTGACGAGGCACACAGCGCGGCAGTTGACGCTCAGGACAGCGCCGACAGCGCGGCGAACTCCGCTCGCACGGCCAATTCAGCGGCGAGCAACGCGCTAGTGCAGCTCTCGGTCGTGGAGGACGTGGCAGGCACCTTGCAGTGGATCAGCGACCACGGGACGTTCACCGCCACGACCGACACGACGGTGCAAGAGGGCGTGGTCTACTTCGCCTACGACGGCGGGGACTACGTGCCCATCGCGGAGCCCACGGGCGACCCCTCCGCGCAGGGGTGGTACGTGCTCGACGTGAGCGAGTCGCAGACCGACTACATCATGAGCCACATCGCGGTCACGTCTCGCGGACTCTGGGTGCTGCCCAGCGGCATCGGCTCGGCGGCGGACGAGCAGCACGCGTCGGGCTACAAGGTGCTGCTCTCGCCCACCGGCATGACCGTCTACGACGGCACGGGCGCTGCGGTCGCGACCTACGGAGGGCAGGGCATCAGCTTCGCGCAGGACCGGAGCTTCTACGTCGGCGACGAGGACGCCTACATCCTCTTCGACGGAGATGGCCACATCACCATCGGCGGCGCGGTCACGTTGGGCGAGTCCAAGACGCTCTCGGAGGTGCTCGCGGAGCTCGAGGCGGACACGTCCACGGATGTCGTCGGTCGCAACCTTCTGCGCAGGACCGGCAGCGTCATGGCGGCTGACCTCGCGCGGACGCGATCCAGCGTGCCGGAGGCGGGCGTCATCAGGCTCAACCCGACCACGAGCGCGGCGTACGCGAAGTTTCGCGTGGACTACCTCGACTTCGATGACTACGGCGAGGGAACCTACACCGTCTCCTTCGACGCAAGGCTCGCGGACGTGGAGAGCAGCTACACGTCCAACAACCTCATAGTTTATTTCGGATTCAACGTGCCGAGTCGCATCGGCAGTGTCCTCAACAGCTCATACGACCGGTATGGCAGCGCGACCGTAGCCACGAACACGCTCACGTCGGATTGGCAACGACTGTACGCCACGTTCGTCGCACCGGATGACATCAAGAGCGGTCAGGCTTCCGCGTTGGCTTCGGGTAGTCACCTCACCGTCCAGTTGGCGTCAGGCGGCTCTCGCGTCCCCGCCGAGGTGCGCCACGTCAAGTTGGAGCGCGGGGAGCGGGCGACCACGTGGGCACCCGCCATGGAGGACGTCGACGAGGGGATAGGCGAC
>CAMZCV010000129.1 GCA_947305035.1 uncultured Coriobacteriales bacterium
TCGCGCGTGAGCAGCTCAGAGACGCCGTGCTCGCCCGCGCGGTCACGGGCCAGAAGCGCCGTCCCGTAGGCGCCCATCACGCCGGCGATGTCGGGCCGGATGACGTTGCGGCCGGTCAGCAGCTCAAAGGCGCGCAGGGTCGCGTCGCTCATGAAGGTGCCGCCCTGCACCACCACGTTCTCGCCGATCTGGTCGTAGTCGCGCAGCTTGATGACCTTGAAGAGCGCGTTCTTGATGACCGAGTACGACAGGCCTGCCGCCACGTCGCCGATGGTCGCGCCCTCCTTCTGTGCCTGCTTGACGCGACTGTTCATGAAGACCGTGCAGCGGCTGCCGAGGTCGACCGGCGCCTCGGCGTGCACCGCGTCGCGCGCGAACTCCTGCACCGTCATGCCCATGGAGTCGGCGAAGCTCGCGATGAAGGAGCCGCAGCCGCTCGAACATGCCTCGTTGAGCATGATGTGCTCGATGACGCCGTCCTTCACCTGCAGGCACTTCATATCCTGGCCGCCGATGTCGAGGATGAAGTTGACATCGGGCACGAACGCCTTGGCGCCGCGCAGGTGCGCCACGGTCTCGATCTCGCCGGAGTCGGCGCGCAGCGCCTGGATGAGCAGGGCCTCGCCGTAGCCGGTGGTGGTCACGTGGCCGATGGTGCAGCCCTCGGGCAGCTTGGCGTAGATGTCGTTCATGATGGTCTTCGCGGTGCCGAGCACGTCGCCGTTGTTGTTGTCGTACCAGGTGTAGAGGAGCTCGCCGTCCTCGCCCACCACGGCCGCCTTCATGGTGGTGGAGCCGGCGTCGATGCCGATGAACACGCGGCCGCTGTAGGATGCTATATCGCCCTTGGGCACCACCTGCTGCGCATGGCGCGCGCGGAACTCCGCGAGGGCAGCCTCGTCTGCGAAGAGCGGCGCCAGACGCGGCACCTCGGAACCCTGCACGTCGGCGAGGTTCTCGAGCAGTTCGATGGCCTCGGCAAACGTGATGTGCTTGTCGGACTCGCCCGCGAGCGCGGCGCCCGTTGCCACGAAGAGGTGGGCGTTCTCGGGCACGATGCGGTGCTCCTCGTCGAGGCCGAGCGTGATGTAGAAGCGACGGCGCAGCTCGGAGAGGTACTGGAGCGGGCCGCCTAGGAAGGCCACATAACCGCGGATGGGGTGTCCGCACGCGAGACCCGAGACGGTCTGGTTGGCGACGGCCTGGAAGATGGATGCGGCGATATCCTCGGGGCGGGCGCCCTCGTTGAGGAGCGGCTGCACGTCGGACTTGGCGAAGACGCCGCAGCGGCTCGCGATGGGATGGATGCGCTCCATGCCCTTGGCGAGCTCGTTGAGGCCCTGCGCGTCGGTCTTGAGGAGCGATGCCATCTGGTCGATGAAGGCGCCCGTGCCGCCGGCGCAGGTGCCGTTCATGCGCTGCTCGATGCCGTTGTCGAAGTAGATGATCTTGGCGTCCTCGCCGCCCAGCTCAATGGCCACGTCGGTCTGCGGGATGAGCGTCTCGACGGCGCGCTTGGAGGCGATGACCTCCTGCACGAATTCGAGGCCGAGCCACTTGGCCAGCAGCATGCCGCCCGAGCCGGTGATGGAGACGCGCATGGGCGTATCGCCGATGGCGCCCTCGGCGCGCGCGAAGAGCTCCTTGGCCGTGGCGCGCACGTCGGTGTGGTGGCGCTCGTAGTTGGCGTAGACGAGGTTGTTGCTCTCATCGATGACGGCGAGCTTGACCGTTGTGGAACCCACGTCGATGCCCAGGCGCAGGGAACGTCCCGAAAGATCGATGGGGGCAGAGGGCATGAGCTCCGCACCGTCGGCGACGAGGTTGTATGCAGTGGTTTCAGTCATGTCGGTCTCCTTAGGAAAGCAGCATCGAGAGCACGAAACGCGGGATGTCGAGGTCGATGGGGGTATCGTAGAGGTCGCCGGGGCGTACGAACATGAGCGCGGTCATGAGGCGCGCCATAGTGCCGACGCTCTCGTGCATGCCGCCGGTGAGCCAGCGCACGAGGACGCCCGCCTCGGCTGAGATGGCGAACGAGAGATAGTAGTCGAGGAAGGGGATGGCTCGGGCATCCATGCCGTGCATGGCGCGCGAGGTGATGGTTTCCTGCGCCATTACCTTGAGGCGCTCCACGAAGCCGGGATCGCCGCCCTCCCCCATGAGCGGGGCGAGATAGCTCCCGCGCTCCTTGAAGAAGGACAGCAGCGCGATGGAGCCGGGGCAGGGCTCGGCAGCGTCGATGGCGGCCTTGAGCTCGGGAAGACGAACGGACGCAAGCTGCTCGACGACAGGCTTGAGGTCGGCGATCGTCTCATCCTCGATAGCGCGCACGAGGTCGGGGATGTCGCGGAAGTGCGAGTAGAACGTGCGGCGCGTCACATCGGCGCGCTCGGTGACAGCGGTCACCGTAACGCGTGTGAGGTCGCCCGTCGCCTCGATCTCGGCAGCAAGGGCGTCTCTCAGAGCCGCGCGCGTGCGGACCGAGCGGCGGTCGGTGCTCGCAGCCGAGGGCGCTTCCGTTGCGTAGGCAGTCTTCATGGGTTCCTTCCCACGTTTATTTCACACCATGAGAATTATTGCACATTGTGAGAAGGAATATACGCGTGACAGGAAATCGCCATTCCCCTTTCCCCAAAAGGGGATACTCCCCTATTGGGGGTCTCCCCAAAAGGGGATACTCCCCTATTGGGGGTCGACCCCTTTTTGGATGTTGGAGGAACGCCGTCAGTCCATCAGGCGGGCGCGCACGGCATCCATGGTCTCCTCGGAAACCCCGCACCAGGCGAGGTAGGCGCGCACGTCGCCGCCGAACTCCGCATCCAGACGGTCGAACCAATGCCCCAGCGTGGAGGCGCGCGAATCGTAGTGCTCGCGCTCGCTGTCGGAGCAGGGCTTGTCCCAGTACTCGCGGAAGAACGGCAGACGCATGAGGTTCACGCGCGAGGGCACGTAGGCGGAGAACACATCCCAGCGGTCGCAGCCGGCAAGCAGCATGATGAGTCCGGCAAGGATGCCCGTGCGGTCTTTACCCGCCGAGCAATGGAAGAGCACGCAGCCGTCGGGCGCCGAGGCGATGAACTCGAAGATTCCGCGCCATGCATCGCGGTTCTCGAAGATGCAGTCGTACACCCACGATGCCGGCATGGTGGCCTGCATCTCGGTGCTCGCCATGTTCACCTTGAACGGAGAATTGTTGGCGGTTGCCACGTCAGGTCCGAAACAGGCATCGGGACGGCCTTCCGCCTCCTTCTCGCCGCGCATATCGAGCACCGCGCGCACGCCGTAGCTGCGCAAAAACTCGATGTCAGCAGGCGTGGCATCCGTGAGCGCGTCGGAGCGGACGAAGCGGTGGAAGCGGGTCTGCTCCCCGCTTGCAGTGGGGAATCCGCCCAGCTCACGGGCGTTCACCACACCCTCGAGCGGCAAACGCTGCCAGTTGAGCTCCCAAGGCTCCGCCATCGTGCATCCTCCTCGCGTATGTGGGGTTTCCGCAGATAAGGATAGCAAACAGGCGGGGCGGGGCGAGATTGGCGCATACTATGCCCCATGACTACTACATTTGCCGAGCTCGGGCTCAACGAGCAGATCCTTGCCGGGGTGGCATCCCTCGGCTTCTCAGAACCGACCCCCGTCCAAGCGCAGGCCATCCCCCTCGTGCTCGAGGGGCGCGACGTGGTTGCCTCCGCGCAAACCGGAACGGGCAAAACCGCGGCCTTCACGCTGCCCGTGCTGCAGCTCATCGCAGGCATCGAGGCAACGCCTGCCGAGAAGCCCGAACCTGCACCGGAGACTCCCGCCACAGAAGCGGAGGAGACCCCTGCAGAGGAGCAACCCGCTCCCAAGCGGAGGCGTCGGCGCAGGCGCCGCAAGGGCTCGGGCCCCGCAGATGCCGCAGCCGTTGGCGCAGCTGCCAGCGGATACGGCCCCTACGCGCTCGTGGTCACCCCCACGCGCGAGCTCGCCGCCCAGATCGAGGGCGTCACGTCGGTCGTCTGCGAGAAAACCGGGCAGCGCGCGGTAATCGTCATCGGCGGGGCGCGCTTCGACCGCCAGCTCAGCGACCTCGCCGCCGGATGCGACCTGCTCGTCGCCACGCCCGGGCGCCTCATCGACCTCATGGAGCGTGGAGCAGTTGACCTCTCGCAGGTGCGCATACTCGTGCTCGACGAGGCAGACCGCATGCTCGACATGGGCTTCTGGCCGAGCGTCCGCCGCATCGTGCGCGCGCTCCCCGAGAAGCGCCAGACGCTGTTCTTCTCCGCCACCATCCCGCCCAGCATCAAGGGCACCGTGGACGCCATGATGCACGACCCCGCGCAAGTGGAGATCGCCCGCATCGGCGAGACGGCCGCCACCGTGGAGGAGCATCTCTGCCCCGTCACGCAGGGCCAGAAGGTGCTGCTCCTGCGCGACATCCTCTCGAGCGGCGGCTCCGAGCAGGGCGGTGCGCTCGACCGCGTGCTGGTATTCTGCCTCACCAAGCAGCGCGTGGACGACGTGAAGCGCGCGCTCGCCACAGCGGGCAT
>CAMZCV010000130.1 GCA_947305035.1 uncultured Coriobacteriales bacterium
GGACGACCTGCTCAGGGTGAGCGGTATCGGCGAGAAGAAGCTCGAGAAGATCAAGCCCTATGCCTGCGTATAAGGAGCCCGTCCGTCCGTCTAGGCCTGCGCTTCCGTTCACGTTCTGGGCGCTCATAGCGGTCATCTTCATCGAGCAGGCGGTCCTGAGGGGCGGATGGGGCCTGAGCAGATGCCTCGATGCGATTGTGGTGCTCGCGCTTGCGGGGGGCGGGCTGGCTGCCATCCTGGGAATCTGGGGGCGGGCGGGGACGGCGCGGTTCACCGCGTTTCTCGCTCTGTCCTTTTGCACGGGCGCGCTTGTGGCCTCGATGGGTGTGGAGACGGGAAGGGCAGCCGTGGCGGCGCTCCAGGAGCATCCCATCTCCTCATGGGAGTTCGCAATCACGGGCGATGCACGCTCGGCTAATGGGAAGTACCGCATGCGGGCGCGCGCGAGCTTGGACGGCAGGACATCAACCGATGTGTGGCTCTATGCGGATGAGCCGCTGTATCCCGGTCAGAAGGCGCGTGGGGTGGGGCGGCTCAAGCCTTTGGGAGATGGCGCCTGGGCAGACGCCTCGCGTGCGCAGGGCGTCAATGCGTCGGTATCACTCGTCAAGGTGCAGAGCTTGGAGGCGCGCGGCGGTTTTCTCGGCGCCATGGATTCCCTCCGCAGGCAGCTTGTTGAGTCGATCGCGCCCGATGAAGGTGCTGCGCGGGCGTTCATCGCTGCGTGTGTGACGGGGGACCGGAGCGGCCTCGATGCGCTGAACATGAACGGCGACCTCAGGCGCTGCGGCGTATCGCACCTGGTCGCGGTGTCGGGAACGCATCTGGCGCTCGTGGCCGCGGCCTTCTCTTCCGCGCTCGGAGCAGCGAAAACACGGGCGAAGGCACGCTCGGTCATCCTCGTCATCGCGATGGGACTCTTCGTGATGCTCTGCGGAGCCCCCGTGTCCGCCGTGCGCGCATGGATCATGGCGCTCGTCCACGCTGCCTCCGTGTTCGCGAACAGGAGGAGCCATGGGCTCTCCGCCCTCTGCGCTGCGGCGGTTGCGATGGCGCTGCTCGACCCGTTCGTCACCGGACAGCTGGCCTACCAGCTGTCTGTTGCCGCGGTTCTCGGCATCTACCTGGTGAATCCCTATCTGCGCTATGTGCTTGAGGTTCTGTTTGCGCGTTCGCAAGCGCCCCGCTTGCGCCTTCCCCGGGCATGGCGCATGCGTGCGCTCGCGGCGAAGCGCGCCCTGCTCGATCTGCTCTCCCTGAGCATGACGGCGCAGCTTGTGACGCTTCCCATCACCGCGTCCACGTTCTCCGAGTTCTCGCTCGTGTCGCCGTTTGCGAACCTCCTCGCAAGTCCGCTTATCGCGCTGCTCACCTTGGCGGGGCTTGCCGTGTGCGCGTTGCTGCCCCTGCCGGGCGTGCAGGCAGCGGTGCTTGCGTGCGCGGACCCTCTCGGGAAGATCCTCGTGTTCCTGCTGAAGGCGGTAGCGGCCTTTCCCTTTGCCGCCATCCCAACGCCTGCGCATCCGATAGCCCTGAGCATAGCCGTGCTGTGCGCAGCGCTCGCGCTCGTCTGGTTCTCTCCCGAGCTCACGCGTGGACGCATCATGCTGCCCCTCATGGGCCTCTTCTCGCTCATTGCGGTGTGGTATTGCTGCAACCGGTTCTTCGCCCCGGCCCGCATGGTCGTTCTCGACGTGGGTCAGGGGGATGCCATCCTCCTGCAGGAGGGTCCGAATGCCGTGCTCGTGGACGCTGGTCCCGAGAGTGCGCTCGATGACGCGCTCATGCGCTGCAACGTGCTCCATCTGGATGCGGTCATACTCTCGCATCTCCACAACGACCATTACGGCGGCGTGGCGGACCTTGCCTGGCGCGTGGGATGCGACCAGCTCATCTCTGCGCGGGGGACAGCCTCGCATGTGCCCGATGAACTCGCAGGGTGGATGCGCGATGCGGGCATCGGAGGTCTCACGGAGATCGGATACCTCGATACGGTCTCGTTCGGGCACTTCACCCTCACCGTGCTGGCGCCTATGGAGGAAGTCAACGGTCTCGAGAACGAGGATTCGATGTTTCTGCTCGTGCGCTTCGATGATGGAAGGAGGAGGTTGGGCGCGCTGCTCACGGGGGATGGGGAGAGCAACGAGCTTGCGGTGGTGCTCGGACGGGCGGACCTTGAGGGCATCGATATCCTCAAGGTGGGGCACCATGGGTCGGAGAACAGCATCACGGCCGCGCAGGCGGAGCTGCTCCGTCCCGTCTATGCGCTCTGCAGCGCGGGGAAGGACAACGAGTTCGGCCATCCGCATGCAGATACCGTCAATGCCCTCGTGGATGCTGGGAGCGCCTTCATCTGCACCAAGGATGCGGGTGACATCGTGATGGTCCCCACGCAAGGCGGTGCGAAGCTCCGTGAATGAGGTGTATTGCTAAAAGATATTTATTGGATATATACTAGGTATACAATGGATTGCTATGGAATTCGAATACGACCCTTTGAAGAGCTTGTCGAACGAGGAGAAGCACGGAATCGATTTCGAAGAGGCAAAGAAGCTTTGGGATGATATCGGGTTGGTGTGTTTTTCAATCGACTACGGTGGAGAGAATCGATGGACAATCATTTCGCGATATGGGGGAATCTGCTGGACTGCAATCTATACCATGCGCGGAAATCGAATAAGAATTATCTCTGTTCGCCGCTCGAGCAGGAAGGAAATCAGATTCTATGACAAGACGAACTATGACCGATGAGGAGTTCGAAGAGTATTTCGATAATGGGGGAGATACTACTCCGTTCATTGTTGAAGGATCGGTCAGCCAGCCTAACAGGAAAGACGCGCTGCGAAAGATCAACATCGGCATGCCCGAATGGATGATCTCCCAGCTCGATGCGGCAGCTCGTCATCTTGCAGTAAGCCGCCAGGCCGTCATCAACATGTGGATTGGCGAGCGCCTCGCACAGGAACAGAGCGGGCCTTCCGTTCTCTCGGAGGTCCTGAAGACGGTGTAATCGGTGTGTGCTGGGCGATCAGAACAGCAGCGCGGTGGCGATCCGGAAGTAGACCAGCAGCGACAGTGCGTCGACGAGGGTTGTGATGAAGGGACTCGCCATAACGGCAGGGTCGAATCCCAGGCGCTTGGCAATCATGGGCAGCGTGCATCCCACGAGCTTGGCGATGAGCACCGTCACCGCCATCGTGAAGCATACGGTGAGCGTCGTGAGCACCGTGATGCTGGTGTTGCCGAGGATGAGCCGATCGAACAGCATGATCTTCCCGAAGCAGAGCATTCCCAGCGAGAGTCCGCAGAGCACTGCGGTGCGGGCTTCTTTCCAGATGACCTCGGGAAGGTCGGAGAACTCCAGCTCGCCCAGGCTCAGCGCGCGGATGATGGTGACGGAGGCCTGAGAACCCGAGTTGCCGCCCGTATCCATGAGCATGGGGATGAATGCCGTGAGCACCACCTGCGCGGCCAGAGCGTTCTCGAACCCGGTGATGATCATGCCCGTGAAGGTTGCCGACACCATGAGCAGGGCGAGCCAGGGAATCCTGTGGCGGAAGAGGTCGAAGGGGGATGAGTGCAGGTAGGTCTTCTCGGACGGGAGCATACCGGCCATCTTCTCGATGTCCTCGGTGGTCTCCTCAACGAGAATGTCGATGGCGTCGTCGAACGTGATGATGCCCACCATGCGGCCATCGGTGTCGACGACGGGCAGCGCCATGAAGTCGTAGCGAGTGAGTGCCCGCGCCACCTCCTCGCGGTCGGTGTGCGTCCCCACGGAGATGACGTTCTCCTCCATGATCTCCTCGACGGCCATGTCGTCTTCCGGTGCGAGGAGGAGGTCTTTCACCGAGACGATGCCCACGAGCTTGCGCTCCTGGGTGACGTAGCAGGTGTAGATGGTCTCTTTGTTCACGCCCGTCCTGCGGATGCGGGTGATGGCATCGGCAACCGACATCGTGGGGCGCAGCGACACGTACTCCGTCGTCATCACGGAACCGGCGGAGTTGTCCGGATACATCAGGATCTCGTTGATCTCCTTGCGCTTCTGCGTGTCTGCCTGCGCGAGGATGCGCTCGACCACGTTGGCCGGCATCTCGTCGACGAGCTCTGCGGCGTCGTCCACGTACAGCTCGTTGACGACCTCTTTGAGCTCAGTGTCGGAGAAGCCGCGGATGAGCAGCTCCTGCCACTCGGGATCGAGCTCTGCGAACGTCTCGGCGGCAATCTCCTTGGGAAGGAGCCTGAAGAGGATGGGGATGCGATCCTCTTCGATCTCCTCGAACACGCCTGCGATATCCGCAGGCTCCATCGTGGACATCACGTCTTTGAGCGTGTGGTATTTCTTCTCTTCGAGAAGCTTCTGGATGGTCTTCTCGATCACTGCGGTATGCGCTGCCATCGTCATCCCTCCCTCGTCGGGGCGCGAACAGGATTGGAAGATGGGCATGCAGGCTGAGCTTCAGGTGAATGCTACAGGTGGGAGGCTCCCGCGACGGGGGAGGGACCCCGCGTACT
>CAMZCV010000131.1 GCA_947305035.1 uncultured Coriobacteriales bacterium
TCCTCGCAGTCGAGCAGCCATGCATAGTGCGCAGGATCATCCACATACGTGCGGTAGCAGGATTTCCCGAAGGCGATGCCCAGATCGGGCGCCTCGAGCGGCCGGGCAAACCGTGGAGCTCCCTCGAGCTCGTAGTTTCCGTTGGCGAGAAGCTCGGGGCCATCCGCGCCTTTCATCACATACGCAGCGAGGCCGTGGCGCGCCTTCACGGCGTCGTAGAGCACGGGGCAGTCGATGACGGCGATGTTGGAGAACGCCGAGACCTCGTCGGCCACGTTGATCGATCCGTGGCCCGCGAAGGCGGGGATGATGACCGACTCGCCCTCGTGCACCACAACCACGCGCACATCATCCGGCGCACCCTCGTCGGGCGTGTCGAAGAGCGGGTCGTACTGCAGCACGAAGGCGATGGTTCCCTTGACCACCTCGTAGACCTCGGGGTACGGCAGCGCCTGGCCGAAGCCCGCGCCATGATAGTGCCCGCTCGTCTTGAAGAACTCCCCGTTCACGATACCGGGCAGAACGACGGTGATGTCGTAGCGCAGGCCCGCATCCGAGAACACCGCGTCGTGCTCGGGGAAGCGGATGTTGCGGTAGGCGCGGTAGACCAGACGATCCGGATCATCGCCCTCGATGGAGCGGAAGAGACCCGCCATCTGGCCGACAGTCTTCTTGGAGTCGGCATCGCAGAGCAGACCATCGCCAAAGGAGAGCTCGCCCGTTGCCTCATCGATTGTGATCGGGAGCCCTGAGACGTCGGCGATCATGCGAGCGCCTCCTCGGGAAGCGATACCTGGCGATACGTCACGCCGCAACGGTCGAGCACCGCCTTCGCCACCTGGCCGCCCACGGTATGGCCGTACTTGTCGTCGAGATAGACCACCTCGCCGATACCCGCCTGCGCGAGCGTCTTGGCGCACTCCTGACAGGGGAAGAGCGTCACATAGCACGTGGCTCCCGAGAGCTCCTTGAGCGATCCGCGGTAGTTGAGGATGGCGTTGGCCTCAGCGTGGATCACGTAGCTGTGCTTGTCGGTGAGCGGGTCGTCGGTGGTCTCCCACGGGAACTCATCATCATCGAGGGTCGAGGGCGTGCCGTTGTATCCCACCGACAGGATGCGGTGGTCGGGGCCCGCGATGCAGGCGCCGACCTGCGTGTTGGGGTCTTTGCTGCGCATTGCGGCCGCAACGGCCACGCGCATGAAGAACTCGTCCCAGCTGATGACCTTGTCGCGCTTTCCGGGCATGGTCTCCTCCTAGGCTAGACGACGTAGAGGGTGTCGGTTGCGATCTCGAGCATGCGGAGCGCCGTTGAGCGCATCTCGATGAGCGCATCATAGGGCGTGTCCTCGGAGAGGATGCCGCGCTTGAGGCCCTCGGGCAGTTCGCCCTTCTCATCGGCCTCGCGGTCATCGAACCACTCGGGGCTTCCGTAGTAGTCGGAGACCAGGGTCAGGTCGTCGAGCACGTCATCGAACGCGTCGAGCGCCTCGGCGAGCTGCGCATGCGCCGCAGCAACCCTGTCGAACGCCTCTTCCGCGATGGTGATCCTCTCGATGTTTTCCTCCATGACCTTCTCCTTTCGCTCGAACTGCTGCAACATCGGGATGCACGGCGCTGCTTATGCGTTGGCCATGCGGTAGATTGCGAGGGCATCCTCCTCGGTGAGCACCTTGGCCACGCCGAACTTCCCGCCCTTGAGCTTCGCGCACTGGCGGGCGAGCGCTGCGAGATCGTCGTCGGTGAGGTCGAGTCCCAGCTCGTGCAGGTTGGTGGGCATCTCGATCTCGCGGTAGAAGTCCTCCATGGCCTCGATGCCGGCCTCCGCCGCAGCCTCCATGGTGTCGTACTCGTCGGGGTCGATGCCGATCACGTTCATCGCGAACAGGACGAAGCGGTCGAGGCAGTTGTCCATGACATAGCGCGCCCAGCTGGGCCAGATGGCCGCGAGGCCCGCGCCATGCGTCACATCGTAGGCAGCGGAGAGCTCGTGCTCGAGCGCATGGCTTGCGAAGTCGTCGCCGCCGTTGCCGCAACCGGTGAGGCCGTTGTGCGCGAGGCTCGACGCCCACATGATCTCGCCGCGGGCATCGATGTTCTCGGGATCCTCATGCAGGATGATGGCGTTGTCGAAGACGGTGCGCAGGAGCCCCTCGGCGATCTCGTCGGTGAGCTGCATGGTCTGCTTGGGCGTGAAGTAGCGCTCCATGGTGTGCATCATGATGTCGACGCAACCGCTCGCGGTCTGGTACCACGGCAGCGAAACCGTGAGCTCGGGATTCATGATGGCGAACTTGGCACGGCAGAAATCGCTGTTGCAGCCCTTCTTGATGCCCGTCTCCTCGTTGGTGATGACGCAGCTGTTGCTCATCTCGGAGCCGGCTGCGGCAATGGTGAGGATGACGCCGATGGGAGCGCATCCGGTGGGCTTGCGGGTGCCGATGTTGAAGTCCCAGGGATCTCCACCGCATGCGAGGCCGTAGCCGATGGACTTGGACGAGTCGATCACCGAGCCGCCGCCCACGGCGAGGATGAAGTCCACGCCCTCGGCGCGTGCGAGCTCGAGGCCCTTGTGGACGAGCGAGAGACGCGGATTGGGCACGACGCCGCCCAGCTCAACATGCGGGATGCCCGC
The DNA here is from genome assembly GCA_947305035.1 of uncultured Coriobacteriales bacterium. Taxonomy (GTDB): domain Bacteria; phylum Actinomycetota; class Coriobacteriia; order Coriobacteriales; family Atopobiaceae; genus RUG721. Next base: position 2,635 of record CAMZCV010000131.1, read on the forward strand.
CTCGTCGAGAGATGCGCACACGCGGTCGATAAGCCCGGAGCGCACAGCATGCTGGCCGCCGAAATGGACGAGCACCTTGGTGGCGCCGAATTCCTTGCAAAGCTGTCCCGCTTGGGCCTCTGCCCCAAGACCGAATACGACTTTGGTAGGTGCGTAGTAGGTGAAGCTGTTCATGGCAGGGCTCCTTCTGACGCGGGTTTGGATTATGCCTTTACTCTAGCAAAAACGCGCGCCGGAACAGGTCCGACGCGCGCTGAAGGCATGCTTTATGCAGTTGGACGTGAACTAGCCGAGCCAAGCCTTGGCGTCGGCCTCGGAGATGGGACGGATGTCCTCGCCGTCGGCGTAGGGGCTCTGCTCGCCGCCGATGCCGCACAGGAAGAAGAGGCCGCCCTTGGTCTTGTAGAGGGTCTCCTCATAGCCGGCGGGATCACCGTAGTAGCTGAAAGCGCAGCTGCCCAGAGCCTCGGCCTTCTCGGTGTCGTACACGTGCTTCTTGCCTTCGAACATCTTGGTCTTACGCATGGTTCCTCCTCAGTACAGGGTGATGTTCTATTTTTTCGCTTTCGTGAAGTTGGCCTTCACGAAGGTGGTCTTCTCCGAGTCGGTAGTGTACACCAATTGCATGGAAACGTTTCCTGAGACTGATTTAATCTTTCGGGAGGTACCATGCGGTTCCGCCACGCAACAGATTCCGACCTTGATGAGCTGATCGAATTCTATGGAAGGGTTTCCGATGCCATGATCGGCACCCCGTTCGACTGTATGTGGCGGCGCGGCAACCACCCTGGAACCGAGATGCTCATGAATGCCGTTTCCGCAGGTACACTTACTGTTTCCGAAGATAACGGCACGATTGCGTCTGCCGTGATCGTGAACCACGTCTTCGAAGACCCAACGTCATACGATCTTCCCTGGCTCATCGACTGCTCAAGGGACGAAGCGCTCGTCGTTCACGTCCTCGCAACCGCACCCGAATATCGCGGCGCCGGAATCGCCCGCGACCTGCTCTTTCACGTAATCGACACGGCACGTTCACAGAACATGCGCAGTATTCGCCTTGAAGTTGCCGAAAACAACACGCCCGCCGTAAAGCTCTACGAGAGCTGCGGGTTCATCCCTATCATTGTGGTCAAGAGGTTCTGGGGAAGCAGGTTGGTGGATGCGGTGGCCATGGAGCACCCTCTCTGACCAGCCTGCTTTAGAAAGAGGGGCATTATGGCTGTCACGACCCAAGTCTGGCATGACACCTACTACGATTCGGTCACCCTCATGCTGGGTTCTTCCCTCATAGAGGCGCTTCCCGGCATCGATGAGGCCATGGTGCTCATGGGCACCGACCGCAACGAGACGGTCATCCGCGCGAGCGGCCTCGTGGCAGAGGGAACCGAGACCTTCGGATCGAACGACATCGTCATCGGCATCCGCTCCGATGACGAGGCCGCTGTGGGCGAGGCACTCGAATCGCTGCGTTCCTTCCTCACCTCCAAGAAGGGCTCGGGCGATGTCGCTTCAACCGCCAAGACGCTCGCAGGAGCCCTGCGCGAGAACCCCGCGCTCAACCTCGCCATGATCTCGGTCCCGGGCCGCTATGCGCGCGCGGAAGCCGAGAAGGCCCTCGATGCGGGCCTGCACGTGATGCTCTTCTCCGACAACGTATCGCTCGAGGACGAGATAGCACTCAAGGACCGCGCGCTCGAGAAGGGCCTGCTCATGATGGGGCCAGACTGCGGCACCGCCATCGTGAACGGCTGCGCGCTGGGATTTGCCAACGTGGTGAAGCGCGGGAACATCGGCCTCGTGGGTGCCGCCGGCACGGGCCTGCAGGAGATCACCGTCCTCATCG
>CAMZCV010000132.1 GCA_947305035.1 uncultured Coriobacteriales bacterium
TGATGCGGTCCTCGGCTCCTCGGAGCATATCCTCCGCATCGTCGATGCTCGCGATGCGGTTGTCGATCTCATGCTGCAGGTTCTGCTCTTTGAGCTGGCACTCCTTATTGAGACGGTCGAACTCGGCGCGGCGATCCTCCGCCTCCTTCTTGGCGGTCTCGTAGTCGCTCTCGGCTGTCTCGAGCGTCTGGCGCAGGGAGAAGAGCTGCTGCTGCGCGCTCTCGACGGCATACTGCGAATCGGTGGTGACCGACTGGACGTCGGCTCGGGCTGCCTCGACGGAGGCAGTCTCCTGCGCAACCTCGCCCCTGAGGTCGAAGATGGCGGAGAGGGCGGAACCCGGGTTGTCCTGCAGCGCGTTGAGGTCTTCCTGCACCTTGCGCAGACGATCCTGAGCGCTGTCGAGCGCGCGGTTCGCGGATGCGATGCTCTGCTCGCGCCTGCGCATGGCCTCCTCGACATGCGACTCGGCGTCCTTCACGGCACGGCGCGTGTCACCGAGGATGCGGCTGGTGTCGTCGGAACGCTTGCGCGTGGAATCGGCGAGGGTCTTGTAGGGGCGCAGCATCTGCTCGTTCTGCGCCTTAAGCGACGAGAGCTGCGAGTTGAGCGAGTCGCGCTCCTGCGAGAGCGCCTCGATGGAGGACGTGGCCTCCGCCGCCACGCGACGGGCATCCTCGAGCTCGGCGGTTTGGGATGACACGATGCGCGTGAAATCCTCCTCGATGGAGAGGCGGTGGTCGAGCGTTGCCTTATCCTGGTCGAACGCGTTCTGCATCTCGCGCATCAGCGCCTTTGCGTCGGCATGCTCGCGCGCCGCAGACGCGACGTTCTTGAGTGCGGAGAAGCCCTCCGCCATCGCTGCCCCTGCGGTGCGGGCCGCACCTGCGGCGGTTTCACCTGCGCGGGCGAGGGTCTACTGCATGTTCGCGGCAACATCGCCCCTCGAGCTTTCCTCGGGCGCTTCGTCCTCGCCATACTCCAGATAGTCGTCGAAGGCGGGTTCGGAATCGCTCGCATCGTCGGAAGAAGGCGAATCAAAAGAGTATCCAAACGCATCGTCCCTGGGTTCGAATTCGTCTGCCATGGCACGCTCCTTATCGCTGTTCGGCCACTCACATTGTTATCTTATCCGTCCACATGCATAGAGTTTGATACCAAACAGAAAGATTGGGTATATATAGCTTCGGTTTTGGTAGGATTATCTCGGTTGGGGGATAATTCCTGCCACAGAGAGTGAGGAGTTCTCAAATGGTTTCTGCACAGACGACGATTGTCAACGCCACCGGCCTGCATGCCCGCCCCGCTTCCCAGTTCGTTATGGAGGCCAAGAAGTTCGCCAGCGCCATCACGATCAAGAACGTCGACAAGGACACCGCTCCCGTCAACGCCAAGTCGATCATGATGATCCTTGCCGCCGGCCTCGGCACCGGCACCAAGGTCGAGGTTGCATGCGACGGCGAGGACGAGCAGGCTGCCCTCGACGCTCTTGTTGCCCTCATCGACAGCGGTTTCGGCGAGTAACAAGACAGCGTGCCAACGCTTAGTATCACCGAGGTTGCCCGGTGCCCTAGCGGCATCGGGCTTCTCTTTTTCGACCTCGACGGCACCATCTACAAGGACTTCTCAACCATCTCCCAGCGCACCTTCGATGCATTCGATGCGGTGAAGTCGCGGGGAGTGCTGCTTGCTGCAGCTTCCGGCCGGAGCCTGCGCTTCATGCCCCCTCCGCTCGAGGAGTGGGGAGGGCTCGATTACTTCATCGGCGCCAACGGTGTCTGCGTCTATGATGCGCAAACGCGCGCTTGCCTGCGCGAAGGCGCCATCGCGCAAGAGGCTGCGCTCGAGATCATCGAGCTGACGGCAGACCTCGATGGCGCATGGCTCGCGTTCTACGACGATATCGTGATGCGCGAGAAGCGGTCGCACTACTACCTCGCTCTCGAGATGAAGCGCACGGGTATCCCCGATGCGCGCGCCTACGGGTTCTTCTCCGCCGATGAGCTGCGGGATGTCTATCACGTCGAGACGGCTTCCGCCAACATCTTCGAGCTGCCCATGGTCGACGATCTCGCTCCGTTCATCCGCGAACATGCGGGGGCGATCCACAAGCTCGCCGCCACGTTCCCGAGCAGGGCGGCGGCCGAGGAGGCCTTCTCGCGCCTGCGCGTCGTCCCCTCCGTCGAGGCAGCCCATACGGCGGGCGTTGAGATCGAGATTTCCGCGGCGGGCCACACCAAGGGCACATCGAGCTCTTGGCTCGCACGCCACCTCGGCATCCCGCGCGAGCGCACCGTCGCGTTCGGCGATGCCGGCAACGACATATCCTTCGCGGGCAACGTGGGCCGCCTCATCGCGGTGGGCAGCCGTTCCGCCGCGCTGGTCGCCGTTGCCGACGAGGTCACGCTTCCCATCGAGGAGGATGGCGTGGCCGTTTGGATTGAGAACCACCTCGACCAGTTCGGAGCAGAGAGATGAGCGCATATTTCACCTACGACATCATCGCCGAGGATCCCAAGACGCATGCCCGAGCAGGCGTGCTCCATACCACCCACGGCGACATCCCCACTCCCATCTTCATGCCGGTGGGAACCAAGGGCACCGTCAAGGGCCTGCTCATGGACACGGTCGCCTCGCTCGGCACCAAGATCCTGCTGGCCAACACCTACCACCTGTCCATGCGCCCCGGGGCCGAGACGGTGGCGGAGCTCGGAGGCCTTCACGACTTCATGCAGTGGCACGGCCCCATCCTCACCGATTCGGGCGGCTTCCAGGTGTTCAGCCATGAGGAGAACGTCAAGCTCTCCGATGACGGCGTGCGCTTCCGCACGGTCGATTACGACGGCAGCTACGTCACGTGGACGCCCGAGGAGAACATGCGCATCCAGCAGCTGCTCGGCGCGGATATCGTCATGCAGCTCGACCAGTGCCCGGGATACCCCGCGGAGCGCTCGTTCGTGGAGCGCGCGGTGGAGCTCTCGAGCATGTGGGCGGAGCGTTGCTGGCGGGCCCACACGCGCGACGACCAGGCGCTGTTCGGCATCGTGCAGGGCGGCATGCATCTCGACCTCCGCCTGCGCTCCCTCGAGCATCTCGAGAACTGCGGAAACTTCTGCGGATACGGCATCGGAGGCTACTCGGTGGGGGAGCCCCACGAGGTGATGTTCCAAACGCTCGCACCGCTCGTCTCGGAACATATGCCCAAGCACAAGCCACGCTACCTCATGGGCGTGGGAAACCCCACCACGCTCGTCCGCGGTGTGGCATGCGGCATCGACATGTTCGACTGCGTACTGCCTACCCGCACCGCTCGCATGGGCACGGCGTTCTCCAGCGAGGGCAGGATGAACCTCAAGAACGCCCGCTATGCCCACGACGATGGGCCCATCGATGTCCAATGCACCTGCCCCGTCTGCACGGGCGGCTACACCCGCGCCTACCTCAACCACCTCGTGCGACAGAAGGAGATGCTCGGCGGCATCCTGCTCTCCATGCACAACATCTACTATCTGCTCGACCTTATGCGCCGTGCCCGCGAGGCGATCATCGATGGCCGCTATTCCGAGTTCGTCTCAGCATGGATGGATTCGCCTGCTGCTGCGGATTTCTAGGTTCATCTGCACAAGCTGTGTGCGTTTTTTGCCCACGGCGTCAATGGTTTTCGTCTGCCGACGCCGTATAATGGACTCGATAAACCGATAAGGGGCGTGCCCCGTCACCTTCGCGTGATTCGATTCTGAAAAGGCAGAGACGCATTATGGCCATGTTCTGGTCCCGTCTGCGGTATACGGCTGTTAAGAGGCCTTGCGGCACCTTCACGCTCAGGATGTGGTCGTGATGGCGCACCTCGTCACATCCCAGCGCTGGGAGCTCCTCGAGCAGCATCGGGAGGTAGAAGCCCTGTTCAAGCGCGAGCTGGGCGTGAGCTCGCTCGTCGCCCGCATCCTCGCCGCGCGCGGCATCCGCGACGTCGAGGAGGCACGCTCCTTCCTCACCCCCTCGCTCGACCGCGATTGGGGAGACCCGCTCGATATCCCCGGCATGGATGGAGCTGCAAGCAGGGTGGAGCAAGCCCTCCGCAACCATGAGCCCATGGCGGTCTTCGGCGACTTCGACGTCGACGGCATGACCTCGACATGCCTGCTCACGCTCGCATTGCGCGAGCTGGGCGGTTCGGTGATGCCCTACATCCCCTATCGCTTCGGCGAGGGGTACGGCCTTTCCGAGGATGCGCTCAACCGCGTCATCTCCGACTGCAATCCCAGTCTCGTCATCACGGTCGACAACGGCATTGCCGCGGCAACCGAGGTCGGCTGGCTGCGCAGCCTGGGTATCGACGTCGTCATCACCGACCACCACGAGCCGGGCGACCTCGTTCCCCAGGGTGTTCCCGTTACGGATCCCAAGCTCGTCGAATCGGGTCCCTCGCGTGAGCTCGCCGGCGCGGGTGT
>CAMZCV010000133.1 GCA_947305035.1 uncultured Coriobacteriales bacterium
CTCATCTTCATCGCGGGTGCGGCGGTATCGCTCCTCACCTTCGTGGTGACGTGGCGCATCCGCGAGGAGGAGCGGGCCTAGGGACCGGAGACCGCCATGAGGATCACTGCGCTCATCGAGAACACCGCTGCCCGCAACGGCATCACCGCCGAGCATGGCCTCTCGCTGCTCGTCGAGGCAAACGGGCGCCGCGTGCTCTTCGATGCGGGGCAGACCGATGCCCTGCTCGGCAATGCCGCCGCCCTTGGCATCGACCTCGCTCGCGTCGACACCGCGGTCCTCTCGCACGGCCACTACGACCATGCAGGCGGATTCCCCGCGTTCTTCTCCGTGAACGACCGCGCGCCGCTCTACGTGCACGCGGGCTTCGACCTCCCCCACTGGCATGGAGAGAAGTACATCGGTGTTCCCTCCGGGCTGGCGGAAAACCCTCGCGTCATCATAACGGATGACCGCTACGATCTGGGCGACGGCTTCACCATCGTGTCGTACGGCGCCTGCGTGCCGGCATTTGAAATCGACTCTGACGGCCTCGAGGAAGAGCGTTCCGACGGCCGCCACCCCGAGCAGTTCCTCCACGAGCAGTATCTCATCGTCGAGGAGGGTTCGCTGCGGGTGCTGCTCTCGGGCTGCTCGCACCGCGGGATAGCCAACATCATGCATTGGACTGCAGGCGAGCACATCACCCACGTTGTCGGCGGTTTCCACCTCATGCGCACGCCCGCAGAGAGCGACCGCGTTTCGCAGACGGCCGCGGAGCTCCTCTCCTTTTCAGCAAACTACCTCACCTGCCATTGCACGGGCATGGAGCAGTACCGCCGTTTGAAGGAGCTCATGGGAGACCGCCTCGGCTATCTTGCCGCAGGCAGCGTTCTCGAGCTGTAAGCCTACAGCTCCCCACCGTAGATGAAGAACGCCCAGCTATCTGGGTCGTCCGGGTTTGTCGGGAAGCTCTCGAGACGCTTCATGCCGCGATGCTCGTAGTACTCGAAGTCGCTTTGGGTATCGGTCATGAGGAAGAAGCGCCGAGCATCGGTCTCGCGTAGCAGCCCGCGCATCCGCGAGAAGAGCGCGCTTCCCACGCCCAGCCCCTTGATCTGCGGATCCACCATGAAGAGCGTGATCTGCGCCTCGGCGTAAGGGCTGCCAGACGCGATAAAGGCGTCTGCCTTCTGCAATTCTCGCCAATCGCAGAACAGCGAATCCTCGAGCTCCTCGTCGGCCGTCTTCGCCCGTTCGACAGCCGCGGCCCAAGTGCGATCGAGAACGCCACGCCACATCTCGACCTCGGGAACAACGCCGTCGCCGATGCGGCTGCCGAGGCACACGCCAACCACAGCCCCGTCCTTCTCTGCCACGAGTGCGAACTGCGAGCGCACGAGCTGGATGAGCAGGCACACGCGGCCTGCAAGCATCTTGTCCTCGAACGCGGGAACCGACTGGCACCAATGGAGCGTATAGAGCCACGCGAGCGCATCAAGGTCATCCCTTGTTGCAGGGCGGTAGATGATGCCATCCATGGCAAGCCTCCTCGTATCCATCCCGCCCAGTATAGCAGCGCCGCGGGAATCATGGCGATTACGTAGTCTCACCCCTTGCCCCATCTTGCATGAACCCGCAGGTAGATATACGATTTTGCTCTGGTGTGAACACGACCGAGGAGCTTCGATGCCAGACAAGAAGGAGAAGGCCGCGAACGCGGCCCATCAGACACGCGCGCCAAAGCAGCCGCGTCGCACGCGCTTCCGCCAGGCGTTCATCAGCATCGCCTCGATGATCGCCTTCATCTTCACCTGCGTGGTGGGCTTCGGCTCGGAACCGCAGGTGCCGCTCGTGTTCGGCACGCTTGCCGCGGGCCTCGTGGCAGCATGGATCGGCTACTCTTGGGACGAGATTCTCGAGGGCATGGTGGAGGGCATCATCCCCTCGCTCGAGGCCATCCTCATCCTGCTGCTCATCGGCATGCTCGTGGGCGTGTGGATCGTCTCGGGCACCGTGCCGTCGATGATCTTCTACGGCCTGCAGCTCATCTCCGCACGCTTCTTCCTCGCCACCACGGCGCTCATCTGCCTGCTCGTCGCATTCGCCATCGGCAGCTGGGGCACGCTGGGCACCGTCGGCCTCGCGTTCATGGGCATCGGCCTCGCGCTTGGCCTCCCCGCCCCCGCAGTCGCGGGCTGCATCATCTCGGGCGCCTATTGCGGAGAGATCATCTCCCCGCTCTCCGACGCCATGAACTTCGCAGCGGGCATCTCGGGTAACGAGGTGTTCGAGCTCATGAAGAAGGCCCTTCCCCTCGCGCTCTCGGCATTCATCACGGCCGAGGTGGGCTACCTCGTGATGGGCCACTTCTTCCATCCCGAGGACACCGGCGCCATCGCGGCCAACATCCAGCCCATCCTCGACGGCCTCAGCGCGAGCTTCACCATCTCGCCCCTCTGCCTCACCCCCATGGCCGTGATGGTGCTCTGCATCGTGATCAAGCTCCCCGCCATCCCGTCCATGCTGCTGGGCATCATCTCCGGCATGTTCGTGGCGTGGGGCGTGCAGGACGCCAGCATGCCGCTCGTCATCGACTGCGCGTTCCAGGGCTTCGTGAGCGAGACGGGCAACGAGCTGCTCGACAGCCTGCTCTCCGCCGGGGGCATGATGGCGATGACGGGCTCGGTCACCATCGTCATGATCGCCATGGCGTTCGGCGGGCTCATGACCAGCACCGGCCAGATGGATGCCCTTATCGGCCCCTTCGTCCGCCGCATCAAGAGCGAAGGCGGCCTCACGGCGCTCGTCGTGGGTTCATGCATCGGCATGAACATCGTGCTTCCCGACCAGTTCCTCGGCATCTCGGTTCCCGGCCAGATGTTCGGCGAGGAGTACGAGCGCCGCGGGATCTCCCGCCGCAACCTCGGCCGCACGCTGCTCGCCGGAGGCGCGGTGACGAGCCCGCTCGTACCGTGGAACACCTGCGGCATCTACTGCTCGTCCATCCTGGGCATCGGCGCGGCGCGCTACCTGCCGTTCGTGCTGTTCAGCCTCATCACGCCCATCTACATGATCATCGTGGGTATCTTCCACGACTACCGCAACCGCCGCAGGGCGGCAGAGCAGGCAGCAAGCGAAACCGAAGATAAGCATGACTGACACGAACGAGCAACGCACCCTCAAGAAGAACCTCGGCTGGCCCACCGCCACCTCCATCGTGGTGGGATGCGTCATCGGTGCAGGCGTGTTCTTCAAACCCTACGCCATCTACCAGGCCACGGGCGGAGCTCCGGGTATGGGCATCCTGGGCTGGGTCGTGGGCGGCCTCATGAGCATCCTCGGCGCACTCACCTTTGCCGAGGTCGCCATCCTCATCCCCAAGACGGGCGGCATGGTGACCTATCTCTCCGAGGCGTACGACAAGCGCCTGGGTTATCTCGCGGGCTGGATGCAGACGGTCATCTTCTACCCCGCCTTCCTCGCGGGATACGGCGTGAAGGTGGGCAGCGAGCTCTCCGAGTATCTGGGCGCGCAATTCAGGCTGCCCATCGCCCTGATCGTCATCGCCGCTCTTGTGGCGATCAACACGCTCGGTTCGAAGCAGGCGGGCGGCATGCAGGTCGTAGCGACCATATGCAAGCTCATCCCCCTCGTCGTGCTCATCATCTTCGGCTTCCTCTGGGGCGAGGGCGGACACGCAATCATCTCGCCGCTCGTGGGCGAGGGGAAGAGCGCGGGAGGCGTGTTCGGCTCGGTGCTGCTGGCGGTGCTCTTCGCGTTCGAGGGGTGGACCAACGTGGGCACCATCGCCGGCGAGATGAAGGATCCCGCGCGCGACATGCCCCGAGCCATCGTGGGCGGCGTCTCCATCATCATGGCAGTCTACCTGCTCATCAACATCGCGTACCTGCAGGTCATCCCCGCAAACGAGCTCATGAACCTCGAGTCTCCCGCTGCAGCAGTTGCCGCCAAGCTCTTCGGCACCGCTGGCGGAACCCTCATCAAGGTGGGCATCATCATCTCGGTCATCGGGGCCGCGAACGGTTTTCTGATGTCCGGCTCTCGCGTCGCCTACCAGCTGGCGGCTGAAGGCAGCCTCCCTGCAGGAAAAACGCTCGCGGAGCTCAACGGCAACGACGTCCCCGCCAACTCGATCATCCTCATCGGCGTGCTGGCCTGCCTCTACTCGTTCACGGGGCAGTTCGACCTGCTCACCGACCTCGGCGTGTTCTCGTGCTGGGTCTTCTACACGCTCACCTTCGCATGCGTGATCACGCTGCGCCGCACGCATCCCGAGTGGGAGCGCACCTACCGCGTGCCGTGCTACCCCGTGGTGCCCATCCTCGCCATCGCGAGCGGCCTGTATGTCATCGTGAGCCAGCTCTTCCTCTCGGGAACCGGCGCGCTCCTGATGTCCATCGCGAGCATCGTCATCACCCTCATCATCGTGGCGGTCATCGT
>CAMZCV010000134.1 GCA_947305035.1 uncultured Coriobacteriales bacterium
GCCGCCGCCCATGTTGGAGCTGCCGAAGGAGGCGCCCTGCGCACGTGCCTGGTTGAACACGTCGTTGGCCGAGGCTGTGGAGAGGTAGAAGTTGATGAACCCGGGGCCGGCGATCTCCACGCGGTCGATTGCGGGGTCGGCGGGGATGTGCGCGGAGATGGCCTGAGCGATTGCGCGCGGAGCTGCGTGCGCGAGCTTGGCGGAGCGCAGGGCTGCGGTGGACGACCAGTCGCCGTTCGCGGGGTCGGCCGGGCGCTCGAGGCCGGTGTCGACAAGCTCGAACGGAGCAAGCTCGCCCGCCTCCTGCGCAGCGGCGAGCGCGGAGCGGATCAGTGCGTCAAGATGTTGCTGCATGTGCTAGTTCCTTCCGGATCCCGAACGCTCCTCCTGCGCGAGCTTGCCGCGGAACTTGGCAAGTCCGAGCTCGAGGCCCACGGGATAGGTCTGGGGGTTGAGGAAGCGCCTGATCGTGGGATCGAGGTGCATGAGGGCGTACCTGCAACGGTCGCGGGACTCGGTGATGCTCGGCGGCTCGCAGGTGCGCACGCCGTCGTGGACGATGTGCTGCATGAGCTCGCGCGGGGTGCCGGGAAGCGCCATGGTGGAGTAGGCATCGAGGATATCCTGGATGACGTTGCTCTCGCCCTCGCTCACGGAGTCGTCGATGATCATGTCGCCCGTGGGGCAGTCGTCGATGTCGTAGAAGCGCTTGATGTGCTGGATTCCCGGGATGGTGCGCTTGTAGCCCTGCTCGGAGATCTTCATGACGGGGTCCCAGTCCTCATCGAACTGGGTGCGGATGGCGGACAGTTTGTAGACGCCGCCCAGCGAGGGCTGCGGGTCGCACGTGGCGAGCTTGGTGCCCACGCCGAAGGAGTCGATGGGCGCGCCCTGCGCGAGCAGCGACTGCACCAGGTACTCGTCGAGGTCGTTGGAGACGGAGATCTTGATGTAGGGCAGACCAGCCTCGTCGAAGGCCTTGCGTGCGGCCTTGGAGAGCTTGGCGAGGTCGCCCGAGTCGATACGGATAGCGGAGAGGCGCTCGCCTTCGGCCTCCATCTCCTTGGCGACGGTGATGGCGTTCTCGATGCCCTGATAGACGTCGTAGGTGTCGAGCAGCAGGCAGCAGTTCTTGGGGCTCGACTTCGCGAAGGCGCGGAAGGCGTCGAGCTCGGTGGGGAATGCCATGACCCAGGAATGGGCGTGCGTACCGAACACGGGGATGCCGTAGAGCTTGCCGGCGAGGATGTTCGACGTGGAGGAGCAGCCTGCGATGTAGGAAGCGCGTGCCACGGCGAGACCGCCGTCGGGACCCTGTGCGCGACGCAGGCCGAAGTCGGAGACCGGACGGCCCTCGGCGGCACGGACGACGCGGGCGGCCTTGGTGGCGACGAGCGTCTGGAAATTGACGAGGTTCAGCAGCGCGGTCTCGAGGAGCTGGCAGTCGATGACGGGACCCTGGACGCGGATCATGGGCTCGCGCGGGAAGGCGATGTCGCCCTCGGGGATGGCCCACACATCGACATGCATGCGGAAGTCGCGCAGGTAATCGAGGAAGCCCTGCTTGAACATGGCGCCGCCGCCGGGTGCCTTGAGGGAGGAGAGGTACGCGATGTCCTCGTCGTCGAAGCGGAAGTTCTCGACGAGCTCGGGCACCTGGCCGATGCCGCATGCAATCGCGAAGCCGCCTCCGAAGGGGTTGTCGCGGAAGAATGCGTTGAAGTTGGCCTGCGCGTCCACCATGCCGGACTCCCAGAAGCCCTGGGCCATGGTGAGCTCGTAGAGGTCGGTGTTCAGCGAGACATCGGTGGGTTTTGTCTTATCGGTCAGTGACATGGTTTCCTCTTATCTCTTGGAACCTAGCAGGATGTGATGCTCCGTCGATCAATGGCCGAAGAAGGTCATGAGGATGAAGACGATGGCGATACCCACAACGGCGACGATGACGATCTTCTGGCCGAGGGGCATGGAGAGGTCGTCCTCGTCGGGCTGCATGATCTTGCGTCCGCGCTCGCGCGCCTCGGCGATGGCGCGGTCCTCTGAGAGCTCCGCGACTTCGCGCGCCTTCTCGGCCTTGAGGGCCTCGAGCTCTGCGCGCTCGGCAGCGGCTGCCTTGGCTTGCTCGCGCTTGGCCTTCTCGGCACGAAGCGCTTCGAGCTCGGCACGCTCGTCGTCGGTGAGCGCCTGCGTGGTATCGGGCATGCGTCCTCCTTCACCTTGTAGGGCTATCCAATTAAGTCTATACCAACGAGCTGGGGCTATTCGAGTTCCGGACCGATAACCCCCGAATAATCAAAGGCTGGGACGAAGCTCTCGGAAACCGTCCCGGACTCCTGCCACCACATGCGTTCGAACCCGAGGTCGTCGGCATGGTCGAGCACGAGCTCGTACTCGTCGGGTTCGACGGTTCTGGCGAGCTCTCCCCCGCGCTCGCGGCACCGTGCGTTGGGCGTGTACTGGTTCATGACGGAGATGTCGACGTCGTTGCCGCAAATGTCCCACACGAGGTCGAGCACGGCGCACGAGTCGTCCGCATGCCCCGGGAGCACGAGATGGCGCACGATGATGCCCTGGAGCATCCTCCCGTCCTCGGACGTTCGCGCACCGCCGCGCCTGCGCAGATGGCGTACCATGCGCTTGAGGGATTCCGCTGCGGTGACAGGGTAATCGCAGGCCCCGGACAACCTTCCGGCAAGAAGCGGGTCCGCGTACTTGAAATCGGTGAGCCATACATCGATGACGTCTCCGAGGGCATCCACGAGCTCCGGGCGCTCGTATCCCGAGGTATTGCAGACGATGGGGATGGAGAGGCCCGCCTGGCGGGCAGCGGCAACCGCTGCGACGATGTGAGGCGCAAAGTGGAGCGGCGTGACGAGGTTCACGTTGAGCGCGCCGCGCGCCTCCTGCTCGAGCATCATCTGCGCGAGACGGGCGGGCGTGACGGGCAGGCCCGCACCCTCGTGGGAGATCTCATGGTTCTGGCAGAAGATGCAGCGCAGGGGGCATCCTGAGAAGAAGATGGTTCCCGATCCGGCCTCGCCCGAGATGGGAGGTTCCTCCCAAAAATGGAGCGCGCTCCTCGCAACCATGAGCTGGGCGGTTTCGCCGCATACGCCCTTCTCGCCAGCCGCGCGGTTGACGCCGCAGCGGCGCGGGCAGAGCTCGCAGTGCTCATATGCAGAAAACGAGAGGTCCATGGTCAGACAGATCGCCACCTTACCAAAAAGCGCTCCCAGGTGGGAGCGCCGTGAAATGTGGTGGAGATGAAGGGGTTCGAACCCTCGGCCTCGGCGTTGCGAACGCCGCGCTCTCCCAACTGAGCTACATCCCCGATGGCTCTTTCGAGCAATAGGCATTTTCGCAATGATGGACGAAAATGTCAATCGTTATATTGACCCCAGACGGGGATTATTGCCACTGCCGTCTCCCGCGAAAGCCCAATGAACCCACCCTCCTAAGGTGGGCGTCCCGACCGCCGGTTCCAGCTTCCACATCAGCGGAGGATGCCTGTACTGAAGCGGCCGTTCAGACTCCCCTGCGTTTACTTGTCGGTTCACCCAGTTTGTTCCGCAGGAGACGACATCTCAACTATAAGCCGAGCTTCACAGTATTGCCATCTCTTCTTGGACATACGGTCGAACTCACCCCGATCCGTCCGACTCCGCTATTATAGAAAGGTAGGTGAAATGCACCCGATACGTACTCTGGAGCGCTTGTGGGTCAGTGGTCGTCATATATCCTGTTCTTCGCCATCGCCTTGCTGGGATGCGTTCTGACGACGCCGATCGCCAAGCTCATCGCCATCAGGCTCGATGCCATCGACTACCCCGACGAGAGGCGTATCAACCGCGAGCCCATCCCGCGCATGGGCGGTATGGCCATCTTCTTCGGCATCGCGCTCGTCTATGTCGTGCAGATCGTCGGCGGATTCCTCGGCTGGTGGCCCCAGATCCTCGAGTCATCGCCGTTTCTGCACCTCAACTATCCCCTGCTCTTCCTCGCCTTCGTGACCATCTTCGCCACCGGCGTCATCGATGACATCCGCTCCCTTTCTGCCAAGAAGAAGCTCGTCGGGCAGTGCGCCGCGGCAATCATCGCCGTCGCGTCGGGCCTTGTCATCGGCGTTGTCAACAACCCCTTCGGACCCGGGTTCATCGAGCTCGGGTGGCTTGCCTACCCCATCACGATCGTCTACCTCGTGGGGTACATGAACATCATCAATCTCATCGACGGGCTCGACGGCCTTGCTGCGGGCATCGCGTTCCTCGCCAGCTGCACCATGTTCATCCTCTCGATTTGGGCGGGCCGCGTGGATTCCGCAGTGCTCTCCATCGCCGTTGCAGGTGCCACGCTCGGCTTCCTGCGCTACAACTACAACCCCGCGAGCGTGTTCCTCGGCGACTCC
>CAMZCV010000135.1 GCA_947305035.1 uncultured Coriobacteriales bacterium
TCCTCGACGCCATCAGCATGGTGTTCAACCGCAGCGGCATTCAACTCGACCCGCTCGAGATGCTCAGAAACGACACCTACGGCAGGGAGCGTCCGTACCTCGAGCCGGAATGCAAACCGTTCGAGGGTGCAATCGTGTTCATCAAGGGTCTCCGCAGCCGCGGGATCCTGTGCGCCCTGGTGTCCAGCACGCCCACGTACGCCGTGCTCACGGCGCTCAACCGCTTTTTCATGACATCGTTGTTCGATGCCATCGTGTGCGGTGACATGATCTCCGTTCATAAACCAGATCCCGAGGCATATCTCACCACGATGCGTCTTCTCGGGGTCGACCCCTCTTCTTGCATCGTCGTCGAGGATTCTTCTTCAGGTATCTCTGCCGGCATCGCCGCGGGCGCTTACGTATGCGCCCGAGATGACGGCTCGGGTATCCAAGACCTTTCCTTGGCTCACGAGGTGTTCCGTTCGTTCTCCGACCTTGTGCTTTGATATCCAATCGTTCGTAAAGGCTTTGAGTTGTTGTGATCTAGGAGGTTGGAATGGCAGAGAAACCAGTTGTTATCGACAGCGTTGACGCTTTGAACGCACGTATGAAGCAGATGCGTGCAGCGCAGGCGGTCTTCGCAACGTTCACGCAGGAGCAGGTTGACAAGATCTTCTACGAGGCTGCCCTCGCCGCAAACAAGGCCCGTATCCCGCTGGCCAAGATGGCCGTCGAGGAGACGGGGATGGGCTTGGTCGAGGACAAGGTCATCAAGAACCACTTCGCCTCCGAGTACATCTACAACACCTACAAGAACACCAAGACCTGCGGCGTCATCGAGCAGGACGTTGCCGGCGGCCTGACCAAGATCGCCGAGCCCATCGGCATCGTGGCTGCGGTCATCCCCACGACCAACCCCACCTCCACGGCCATTTTCAAGTGCCTCATCTGCCTCAAGACGCGTAACGCCATCATCATCAGCCCGCACCCGCGCGCCAAGGGCTGCACCATCGAGGCCGCACGCATCGTGCGCGATGCCGCCATGGCTGCCGGATGCCCCGAGGGCATCATCGACTGGGTCGAGAAGCCCTCGCTCGATCTTACCAGCGAGCTCATGCACACCGCCGACATCATCCTCGCGACGGGCGGCCCCGGCATGGTGTCCGCAGCGTATTCCTCCGGAAAGCCTGCTCTGGGCGTAGGCCCGGGCAACAACCCCGCCATTATCGACGATTCCGCCAACATCAAGATGGCGGTGAACTCCATCATGCAGTCCAAGGTCTTCGATTACGGCATGATCTGCGCAACCGAGCAGAACGTCATCGTGCTCGACAAGGTTTACGACGAGGTCAAGGCAGAGTTCGCAAAACGCGGCTGCTTCTTCCTCGAGGGCGACGACATCGCCAAGGTGGGCAACACCGTCATCGTCAACGGCGGCGTCAACGCCAAGATGGTCGGCAAGCCCGCAACGTTCATCGCCAAGGCAGCGGGCGTCGAGGTTCCCGCGAGCACCAAGGTCCTTATCGGCGAGGTCACCTCGGTCGAGCCTTCCGAGCCTTGGGCGCACGAGAAGCTCACCACCATCCTGATCAACACCCCCGCTGCTCAGGGCGGCATCGGCGACATCTACAACTTCCTGCTCACCCCCTCGCTCACGCTGGGCTGCGGCTCCTGGGGCGGTAACTCCGTCTGTGGAAACGTCGGCGTCCAGAACCTGCTCAACTTCAAATACGTTGCAGAGAGGCGTGAGAATATGCTCTGGTTCCGCACACCCGAGAAGATCTTCTTCAAGAAGGGCTGCATGCCCGTCGCCCTTCGCGAGCTCAAGGATGTCTACAACAAGAAGCGCTGCTTCATCGTCACCGATACCTTCCTCTACAAGAGCGGCTTCACCAAGAAGATCGAGGAGGAGCTCGATCAGATGGGCATCGCCCACTCCAGCTTCTGGGACGTCACTCCCGACCCCACGCTCCAGTGCGCCCAGCAGGGCCTTCGCCAGATGCGATCCTTCGAGCCCGACTGCATGATCGCCATCGGCGGTGGCTCTGCCATGGACTGCGGCAAGATCATGTGGATGATGTATGAGCACCCCGAGGCCGCTTTCGAGGATATGGCCGTTGACTTCATGGACATCCGCAAGCGCGTCTACACGTTCCCCAAGCTGGGCGAGAAGGTCTTCTTCGTGGCCATTCCCACGTCGTCCGGCACTGGTTCCGAGGTCACCCCGTTCGCGATCATCACCGACGCCGATACCGGCGTGAAGTGGCCCATCGCCGACTACGAGCTGCTCCCCAACATGGCCATCATCGATACCGACAACATGATGACCCAGCCCAAGGGCCTCACCTCCGCTTCCGGCGTCGACGTGCTCACCCATGCCCTCGAGGCGTTCGTCTCGATCATGGCGTCCGATTACACCGACGGCCTTGCGCTGCGTGCCATGAAGCTCGTCTTCGATTACCTGCCGCGTGCGTACGACACTCCCGATGACGTTGAGGCCCGCGACCATATGGCCAACGCCTCCTGCCTCGCCGGCATGGCTTTCGCCAATGCGTTCCTCGGCGTCAACCACTCCATGGCGCACAAGCTCGGCGCCTGGCACCACATCCCGCACGGCTGGGCCAACGCGGTCATCCTCACACGCGTCATGCGCTATAACTCCGCCGAGCGTCCCACCCGTATGGGCACGTTCCCGCAGTACGACCATCCGCACACCCTCGCCCGTTACGCCGAGGCGGCGCGCTTCTGCGGCGTCACCGGCGCTGACGATGCCGAGGTCTTCGAGAAGTTCCTCGTCAAGATCACCGAGCTGCTCGACCACGTGGGCGTGCATCGCACCATCGCCGAGTACGGTGTCGACGAGACCTACTTCCTCGACA
The DNA here is from genome assembly GCA_947305035.1 of uncultured Coriobacteriales bacterium. Taxonomy (GTDB): domain Bacteria; phylum Actinomycetota; class Coriobacteriia; order Coriobacteriales; family Atopobiaceae; genus RUG721. The sequence goes on from CAMZCV010000135.1 coordinate 2,862, forward strand.
ACCTCGATGCGATGAGCGTGCAGGCCTTCAACGACCAGTGCACCGGCGCCAATCCGCGTTACCCGCTCATCTCCGAGATCCGCGAGCTCTACCTCGATGCCTACTATGGCCGCGAGCCGAGCTCCTACGAGGACTAGCAGAGCACCCGAAACCTGTGAACCGCCTTCCAAAGGAGGAATGAGCATATGAAGCTATCCAAGAACGCAGTGGCAATCAAGACGCGCCACAACAAGGTCGTCTACCGCGACGGCAAGCGCATCGTCAAGGTGTTCAACAGCAACAAGCCCGCAGCCGACGTCTTCAACGAGGCGCTGAACCTCTCCCGCATCCAGGGTACCGAAATCCTCGTGCCCAAGATCCTCGAGGTGTCCCAGATGGATGACGGTGCGTGGGCGCTCTCCACGGAGTACATCCCCGGCACCACGCTGGGCGAGCTGTTCGACAAGGCAGATGAGGAGGAGACCGCAAAGCTCCTCGATACCTTCATCGACCTGCAGGTCAGGATCATGTCCGAGCCTGCGCCCAAGCTCCTCAACAAACAGCACAACAAGCTTGCCGGCATGATCGGCCGCGTGAAGGAGATCGATCCCAGCACGCGCTACGATCTGCAGATGAGGACCGACCGTATGCGTGGCAAGCACGATATCTGCCATGGCGACTTCAATCCCTCGAACGTGATCGTCGGCGATGATGGGAACCTCTACGTGTGCGACTGGACCCACGTCACGCAGGGTCTCGCCGCCGCCGATGCAGCTACCACGTACTGCATCCTGAAGAGCTCGCGCCCCTCGCTCGCCGATGCCTATCTCGATGCGTATTCCAAGAAGACCGATACGCCCAAGCAGGTCATCAATTACTGGGTTCCCGTGGTCGCGGCGGCCGAGCTTGCACGCGGTCGTGAGCGCGAGCACGATATGCTGCTCACGTTCATCGAGGGTGTTGCGGACTTCGAATAGGTATTTCGGTAGATGGGTTTTCCAACATCTACCTCTGAAGATTACTCGTGAGAAAGAGGAGTGTAATGTCTGAGAAAATGAACGTCGTCGCCATCGTGGATGAGCGTAAGGCCGAGATGCGTGAGGTCACCCGCCCCAAGCCGCTCAAGAATCAGGTCCTCATCAAGATCGATGGCTGCGCGCTCTGCACCTTCGAACAGCGTATGTTCACCCGCGTCGTCCCCGTGCCGCTGCCCTTCGTGGGTGGCCACGAGTTCACCGGCACCATTGTCGAGCTGGGCGAGGGTGTCAAGGAGGACAAGTTCCCCCTCGGACAGCGCGTTGCCGCCCGCATGCTCCACAGCTGCGGCCACTGCTACGGCTGCCGTCATGACGAGCCCAACATTTGCACCGATTCGAGCCATGTCGACATGAGCCAGATGGACATCATGGGCATGGGCGGCCTTGCCGAGTACATCAACGCCGACATCTCGCAGGTCTACTTCATGCCCAACGACATGCCCGTCGAGAAGGCCTGCTTCGCCGAGCCGCTCGCCTGCGTCCTCAACTCCATCGAGAAGG
>CAMZCV010000136.1 GCA_947305035.1 uncultured Coriobacteriales bacterium
GCGGTCCCGGCGTGTGCAACCGCCACAACATCATGACCGCCCACCTCGACCTGCTCGACACCTTCACCATCGCCACGTGGGACCAGCGCGGAAGCGGCGGCTCTGCGGCGGGCGTGAGGGACGAGGACCTCACGATTCGCCGCCTCACCGACGACGCGGCCGAGCTTGTGGCGTGGCTCTGCGCCAACTTCGGCAAGGACAAGATCTTCGTCATCGGCGGCAGCTGGGGCAGCGAGCTGGGCACGTGGCTCTGCTCCCGCTATCCCGAGCACATCACTGCGTTCGTGGGCTTCGGCCAGGTGGTGAACGGCGCCGAGAACGAGCGCATCAGCTGGGAGTTCTGCATGGACGAGGCGCGCAAGGCCGGCGACGTGAAGGCCATCGATACGCTGCTCAAGGTGGGCCCTCCCGTCATGGGCGTCTACAAAGGCGGCTTCAACGGCATGATGGCCCAGCGCAACGTCATGATGAAGTACGGCGGCTACTCCAAGCAGGAGGGCAAGCAGAGCTACTACGAGAGCATGGTCAAGCCCATCCTGCTGTCGGGGGAGTACACGCCCTCCGACCTTGCGGGCTATATCTCCGGCTACAAGCGCGTGCTCAAGGTCATGTGGGCCGAGGTGGGCGCCACCGACTTCCCCAAGACCTGCACCAAGTTCGAGGTTCCGTTCTTCATCCTCGACGGCCGTCTCGACATGAACACGCCCGCCGAGCTCGTGGAGGACTGGTACAACATGATCGAGGCTCCCGAGAAGGACCTCGTCTGGTTCGATAACTCGGGCCACAACCCCATGAACGACGAGCCCGAGAAGTTCAAGCGCATCCTGCGCGAGAAGCTCATGGCTGTTAAGGAACGCGAGGAGTGCCGCATATGAGCGAGAATGTCAAGTTGCAGGAGGCGCACGTCAGCGCCACAACCGAGAAGATGGGCGTCGTCGAGAAGCTCGGCTTCATGACCTTCTCGATGTCGGACAACATCGTCTACCAGTTCAAAGCCATCTACTACATGTTCTTCCTCACCAATGTGCTGGGCATCAGCGTGGGCACAGCGGGCGCGGTATTCGCCATCGGCACCGTGTGGGACGCCGTAAACGATCCGCTGCTGGGCTACATGGCGCTCAACACGAGATTCAAGAGCGGCGAGAAGATCCGCCCGTTCATCCTCTACGCGGTGCCTTGGGCGGTCACCATCGTGGCGCTCTTCTGGGCATTCCCCGGCAGCGAGCTGTTCAAAGCCGTTGTCGCCGAGGCGATCTACTTCATCTTCGAGGCCTTCAACACGTTCTGCGGCATTCCGTACAACTCGATGGGCTCTGTCGCCACCAACCGCGATGACGACCGCCGCAGCCTCAATGTCTACCGCAATATCGGAGGCTGCCTCGGCACCGCCATCGGAGCGCTCGCATGCCTGCCGCTTCTCAAGCTCTTCGGTGCCATGGATTCCACGGGCAACCTCACGGCTGCCGCCAACCGCGGCTTCATCCTCACTGCAACCGTGATGGGCGTCATCTGCGTGGCAGGCGCCGCCGTGCACTTCTTCACCACGCGCGAGCGCGTGCATCAGGTGGAGGACAACGACGAGAAGATTCCGTTTGGCGAGGTCGTGCGCATGCTCGTCTCATGCCCGTCGTTCATCCGCAACACCCTCTACGTTGCATGCTATGGCTGCGGCAACACGTTGCTTCTGACCTGCATCACCTACTACGCCACCTACGCGCTGGGCTCCACGGCTGCAGCCACCTCGATCCAGGCCGCCTACCTCGTGGTATCGCTCATCATGAGCGTGCTCGTGGTTCCCATCGACCGTGCCCTCGGCCGTCGCCGCACCATGATCCTCGGCGCCGTCATGCTCATCCTTTCCAAGGTCTGGTTCATCCTGCAGCCTTCCAACGTCATCGCGCTCTACGTGAACGCGGCTGTTACCGGCGTGGGCGTCGCCATCGCGTTCGTCATGTTCAACACCAACCGCAACAACATCGTCGACCTCGTGGAGGCAAAGGAGGGCCGCCGCCTGGATTCCATGGTCTCCACGGTGGACAACCTCATGGCCAAGCTCTCGCAGTCCGGCGTGACGTGGTTCATCGGCTTCTGGCTCGCCCGTGCAGGATTCAATGCCGATTTGCCCGCGCAGCCCGCAGCCGTGGTTCCTGCGCTCAACTTCCTGCTGGGTTGGGCGCCGCTCATCTTCGCCGTCATCATGCTCATCGTGGTCTTCCGCTTCCGCATCGAGGAGGAAGTGGCCGACCTCGCCGCCAAGAGGGAAGGGCTCTAACATGAACAAACTTGCCAAGGGTATCGTGGGTTGATCGCTCGCCACGCTCGGAGCCGCTGCTGCGGCCACGCTCGCCGTACGCACCGTGCAGTTCACGCCGCCCGAGGAGGAGCCGCGCTCCATCGAGCCGGTCAGCTTCGACTTCGACGCAGCCGTCAAGTGCCTGCAGAGCCTCATCCGCTGCAAGACCGTCTCGTACTACGACCACACGCTCGAGGATGACGCGGAGTTCGAGAAGCTCGTGGGGCTTCTGCCCGAGCTCTACCCGCATGTGTTCGAGGCGTGCACGCTCACGCGCCTGGATGACCGCGCGCTGCTGTTCAAGTGGCCCGGCCGCGAGCCTGGCAACCCCTCCGTGCTCATGGCCCACTACGATGTGGTGCCCGTGGACGAGAGCCTCTGGGAGCACGATCCCTTCGGCGCCGAGGTCATCGACGGCGTGCTCTGGGGCCGCGGCGCGCTCGATACCAAGGTCACCTTCAACGGCGCGATGTTCTCGGTCAACATACTTATCGGCCGTGGCTTCGTGCCCAAGCACGACGTCTACCTGGCCTTCTCCGGCTGCGAGGAGATCAGCGGACCTGGCGCGGCCCACATCGTGGATTGGTTCATCGAGCAGGGCCTCACGCCCGAGATGGTGCTCGACGAAGGCTCGAGCGTCCGTGCGGCCTCATCGGCATCGCCGAGAAGGGTATGATGGACGTGAGCCTCTCCGTGGCGTCGAACGGCGGCCATGCAAGCGCGCCGAAGCCGCATTCGCCCGTTGTGGCCCTTGCCGAGGCGATCGATGCCGTGGAGTCCAACCCCATGCAGCTCAAGCTCTCGGAGCCCGTGCGCAAAATGTTCGACACGCTCGGCCGCTATACGGGCATGCCGTACCGCACGCTCTTCTCCACCATCGACGCCTTCACGCCCGCGCTCGACGTCCTCACGCGCAAGACCGGCGGCAACCTCAACGCGCTTTTGCGCACCACGATCGCATTCACGCAGATGCAGGGTAGTGCCGCGCCAAACGTGATCCCGCCCGTGGCGAGCATCACCGCCAACGTGCGCCTCAACCCCGAGGACACGATGGACGGCGTGATGGCGTACCTCGAGGAGACGATCGACGATCCCGATGTCAAGGTCGAGGTCAAGGAGGGCTGGGAGCCCAGCCCCGTGTCGCGTACCGATTGCGAGGGGTACGAGCGCATCGCCCGCGCGGTTGCCGACACGTGGACCGACTGCGTGGTGAGCCCCTACGTGATGGTGCAGTGCTCCGATGCGCGCCACTGGGGCAAGCTCTCCGACCGCGTGTACCGCTTCTGCGGCTATGACGTCACGTCCGAGGAGCTCGCAACCATCCACGGCAACAACGAGCGCATCCCGCTGGACGTGCTGCGTCGCAACATCGAGTTCTACCTGCGCGTGGTCGAGCAGTGCTAGGGGAGAGGGCGAATCAAGAGCGATGGGCATCTGTTCTGCGACGATGGACCATATCGCCCGCTATGGCGAGATCTATGCAACTGCGTTCTCCGGCGAACCATGGAATGACGCTTGGACGCCGGAGGATGCCGAGGTCCACGTGCGAGAGCTGCTCGAGTCGAGCACCGCGTATGGGCTGGAGTATGTGAAGGACGGCGTGGTCGCAGGTTTCCTGTTGGGCACGTCGATGCTCTTCCACTACGGCAGGACCTTCGAGATCAACGATCTTGCCGTCGACCCCGCCTACCAGGGCAGGGGAATTGCCAAGCAGCTCGTCGAGCGCTGCAAGCACGATATGGCCGAGCAGGGCATCGTGGGAATCCACCTCATCACCAGCGCAGACGGATTCCTTCCCGGGTTCTACGAGCGGCTGGGCTTTACCCGTGAGACCGAGGTCATCCTCATGGGTATGGAGCTGTAGGACGTCTCAGCAAGATACCGAGAAGTGCGTATTTCGTGAGATCTCGCGTTGCCCTAGCATGTGCCGTGGATTCGCTTGAGAGGAGCCGCCATGGGCAACGAAGCCATCGATATGCGCAAGAAGGAGCTGCGAAAGCGCTTCCGCACCATCCGCAAGGAGCTGGGGGATGAGGGCCGCGCGGTGATTGACGCGCGCATCGAGGACGCGCT
>CAMZCV010000137.1 GCA_947305035.1 uncultured Coriobacteriales bacterium
GCACCCCCGCTACCGAGTACGGCGAGGACGGCACGGTGCTCTTCGCCGACTGCGGCCTCAACATCGCCCCCGACGCTGACCAGCTCTCCGAGATCGCCATCTCCTCCGCCGCAACCTGGAAGTCGCTCATGAACGACGAGCCGGTCGTGGCCATGCTGTGCTACTCCACCATGGGTTCCGCCAAGGGCGACACCGCCACGCTGGTGCAGGAGGCCACGCGCCTCGCCAAGGAGAAGGCGCCCGAGCTTGCCCTCGACGGCGATCTGCAGCTCGACGCCGCGCTCGAGGCCTCCGTTGGCCTGCTCAAGGCTCCCAACTCCAAGGTGCCCGGCCATGCCAACATCCTGGTGTTCCCCAACCTCGAGGCGGGCAACATCGGCTACAAGCTGGTCCAGCGCTTCGCCAAGGCCGAGGCCTACGGTCCGGTGCTCCAGGGCATCGCCAAGCCCGTGAACGACCTCTCCCGCGGCTGCTCCGCCGAGGACATCGTGGGCGTCGTCGCCATCACTGCCGTCCAGGCTCAGATGGCATAGCCGCAAACCGCACACCCGGTTCATGTGGGCGCCTCCTCATCCGAGGAGGCGCTTTTCGTTTGCGGTAAAGGCGCGAGCAGCTCCGTCGCGCCAGATTCAGCAAGCTGTGAAACAGAGCAGGAGCGATAAGGGGAGGAATCTTCAGGGTTGGCTTGACGAGAATCACATCGCGCTATCATAGCTGTTAAGTGGTTTTCCAGCGTAAGAAGGGAGGCTTGCATGAAGGTGCTCCTCGTGAACGGGAGCCCGCACGAAGCGGGCATGACGGCACGGCAGCTCTCCTTCGTGGAGGAAGGGCTCGCCGCAGAAGGTATCGAGGAAGCTTGGTTCCAGATAGGTGCCAAGCCGATCCAGGATTGCATCGATTGCGGCGGCTGCAGCGAAGTGGGGCGATGCGTCTTCAATGACAAAGCCAATGAGCTCATCGATGCCATCAACGATGCTGACGGCCTTATCGTAGGCTCCCCCGTCTACTACGGCGCCGCAGCAGGTTCGCTGTGCTGCCTGCTCGACCGCACCTTCTATGCGGGCGACGAGCATGGCCCCGGGTTCGCGGGCAAGCCCGCAGCCGCCGTCGTGAACTGCTGGCGCGCCGGCACGTCCGCGGCGCTCGACCGCCTGTACAAATACTTCTCCATTGCTCAGATGCCCATCATCACGAGCCACTACTGGTCGCAGATGTTCAACGGAGAGTACTTGGGCCATGACGACGACTACGGCGCGAACATCATGCGCCAGCTCGGTCGCAACATGGCGCAGTTCCTGAAGGGAGGCATCCGATGAAGGTCCTTCTTGCCAATGGAAGCCCCCATGCCGATGGATACACCGCCAAGCAGCTTAGATTTGTTGAAGAGGCGCTCCATGAGGACGGCGTCGAGACGGTATGGTGGCAGTTGGGAGCAAAACCCGTGCGCGGCTGCATCGACTGCCAGCACTGTGCGAAGACGCATCGCTGCGCATTCGATGACGATGGCGCCAATGAGCTTATCGACCTGCTCAACGAATGCGATGGCGTGGTGCTGGGATCTCCCGTCTACTTTGCGGGGGGAAACGGGGCCTTCACGGCCATCTGCGACCGTGCGTTCTACGCCACCTGCAACTGGGAGAGCACGTTGCGCGGAAAGGTCGGCGCATCGGTTGTGAACCTCTGGCGTGCAGGAGCCACCACGGCCATCGACAACCTCAACAAATACTTCTATGCAAGCCAGATGGTCGTCGCAACGAGCATCTACTGGCCTCTCATGCACAACGGCGAGCATACGGAGCAGGAAGACCGTTTTGGCGCCAAGGTCATGCGCAACCTCGGACACAACATCGCCAAGCTCCTCAAAGCGTAGCTTTACGGGCTTCCCATTCCGGGAACATTCCGGGGATACTCCCCCAACAGGTAACAAGAAAAGCAGGGCCGCGACGGGCCCTGCTTTTATGTCAAATAACCTGTCCCTTTGACAGGATTATGCCAGGGGCTTGGGGCCGGCGGCGCGGACCTCCGGCGTCATGCCGGGATGACGCGTCTCAGCGTTCTTGACGAACATGGCGGCGAGCTTGTCGGCCATCTCATCATAGGCAGCGGGATCGGACCATGTGCTCTTGGGGTTGAGCAGCTCAGAGGGGACATCCGGGCATTCCATGGGAATATCGACGTTGAAGCGATCGTCGTGGACGAACTCGGCCTCGTCGATGATACCCGACTGGCATGCCTCGACCATCTTGCGCGTGTACTTGAGCTTCATACGGCTGCCCACGCCGTAGGGACCGCCCGTCCAACCGGTGTTCACGAGGTAGACGCGGGTGCCGCCCTTCTCGATACGCTCGCCGAGCATCTTGGCGTAGATGTTGGGATCGAGCGGCATGAACGGCTCGCCGAAGAGCGAGGAGAACGTGGGCTGGGGCTCCTTGATGCCGCGCTCGGTGCCGGCGACCTTGGAGGTGAAGCCGGTGATGAAGTGGTACATGGCGGCATCGGTATCGAGCTTGGAGACAGGAGGCAGCACACCGAAGGCGTCGGCGGTGAGGAAGATGACGACGTCGGGGATACGCTTTGCGAAGCCCTTGGTTACCGCGTTGGGGATGTACTCGACAGGGTAGGCAACGCGGCCGTTCTCGGTGATGCTATCGTCGAAGAAGTCGGCAACACGGGTGTCGGAATCGATCACGACGTTCTCGCAGACGGCGCCGAAGCGAATGGTGTTGACAATCTGCGGCTCGGTCTCAGGCGTGATGTTGATGGTCTTGGCGTAGCAGCCACCCTCGATATTGAAGACGGCGTCGTCGGCCCAGCCGTGCTCGTCGTCACCGATAAGCATACGGTCCTCGGCAGCCGAAAGGGTGGTCTTGCCCGTGCCGGAGAGGCCGAAGAACACCGTGGTGCCGTGGGAGCGCGGATTCATGTTGCACGAGCAGTGCATGGGAAGGACCTTGTTCTCTGCGGGAAGTAGATAGTTCATCGTGGAGAAGATCGACTTCTTGATCTCGCCGTTGTACTGCGTGCCCACAACGAGGACCATGCGCTCCTGGAAGTTGATGATGACAGCGCACTCGGAGTTGGTGCCATGGACGCGGGGGTCGAGCTTGAGCCTGGGGGCGGCAAGAACGACGAAGTCGGCCATGCCGAAGTTCGCCATCTCCTTCTCGGTGGGACGGACGAGCATCTGATGCACGAAGAGCGCCTGGCTGGCCATCTCGCAAACGGCGAGCACCTTGCGGGAGAAGCGACGATCTGCGCCCGCGATGCCGTGGACAAGGAAGACGCGACGCTCGGAGAGATAGGCCACGACCTCCTCGCGGATCTTCTGGTAGCGGCTGATGGAGATGGGCTTGTTGACGGAACCCCATGCGATGCTCTCATGCACGTCGGGGGTATCGACGATGAAGCGGTCCTCAGGGCTGCGGCCGGTGTAGGCGCCGGTGGTGACTGCGAGGCAACCGGTGCTGGTCAGCGTACCCTCGTTGCGCTCAACTGCCATCTCAACGAGCTTCGCAGGGCTCGCGTCGACGGTGCACTTGCCGTCGGTGTGGGCGATTCCATACATCTGGAGTTCTGCGTTAACTGCCATATCTGCCTCCTTATGCGCTCTTGGGTATAGACGCACGACCAATATTCAACGCTTCATATCATATTCAGGAACATATTCAGGCATAGAAGAATTAACAAAAGGTCGGGCGAATTTACCCTCCCGAATCATAACTGCGCATCTTCACCATGATTGGTATAGTACCTATCGTAATGAAGGGAGGATTTCCGAGATGAAACTTGCCATTCGCTCTGGTGGGGCGGCGGATATCGATGAAGTGCTTGCGCTGTTCGATGGCGCACGCCGTTTCATGCGTGCAAACGGCAATACGACGCAATGGGTGAACGGATATCCCTCCCGAGCGAATATCGAAGACGACATCGCACGCGATGCGCTCATGGTCTGCGAAGACCAGGATACGGGTGAGCTTGTAGCGGCGTTCTGCATGCAGACGTGGCCCGAACACACCTATACGGAGATCTTCGAGGGCGCATGGCCTGACCAGATGCCCTACGGCACGGTGCATCGCCTGGGATGCAAGTATCAAGGACGCGGCATCGGAAAGTTCTGCCTTAGGTGGGCGCAGGAGCATTTCGGCGCGCTGCGCGGCACGCAAATCATCTTTCGATAGATTCCCAAACGTGAGACGCATATTCGGCCTGAATTGAGAATAATCAATTGAGAATTTGCAACTTTTGCAATTGGCCACATTTCTTCAAACACCCTCTTGCCGGCACAGGGAAAATTTGATAAACTTACAACTTCACCGCTGAAACAGTTAACAAAGTGGTCGCTTACCACACTTCATTCGCG
>CAMZCV010000138.1 GCA_947305035.1 uncultured Coriobacteriales bacterium
GCTCCATGTTGCCGGTGCCCTTGAACTCCTCGAAGATGACCTCGTCCATCTTGGACCCGGTGTCGACGAGCGCCGATGCGATGATGGTGAGCGATCCGCCGTGCTCGATGTTGCGGGCGGCACCGAGGAACTTCTTGGGAGGATAGAGCGCTGCGGAGTCCACGCCGCCGGAGAGGATGCGGCCGGAAGCGGGCTGCGCAAGGTTGTAGGCGCGGGCAAGACGCGTGATGGAGTCGAGCACCACCACGACGTCGTCGCCGAGCTCCACGAGGCGCTTGGCGTGCTCGATGACCATCTCGGCAACCTTGGTGTGGTTCTCGGCAGGCATGTCGAACGTGGATGCCACGACATCGCCCTTGATGGAGCGCTCCATGTCGGTAACCTCCTCGGGGCGCTCGTCCACCAGCAGGCAGATGAGATGGACCTCGGGGTTGTTGACGGCGATGGACTGGCAGATGCGCTTGAGCACCGTGGTCTTGCCGGCCTTGGGGGGCGAGACGATCAGGCCGCGCTGGCCCTTGCCGATGGGTGCCACGAGGTCGATGGCACGACCGGTGATGGAATCCTTGCCATGCTCCATGGTGAGGCGCTCATCGGGGAAGATGGGCGTGAGGTCGCGGAAGCGCGGACGGTTGCGGATCGACTCGGGATCGCGGCCGTTGATCGAGGTGATGGAGGTAAGCGGCGGGTACTTGTTGCCGGAGCGTGCGGGGGCGACCGTGCCCACGATGCCGTCGCCCGGGCGCAGCGCCATCTGCTTGACGATGGACTGATGCACGAAGGCGTCGTTGTCACCCTCCATGTAGTTGCCCGTGCGGAGGATGCCGTAGCCCTCGTTCGTGATCTCGAGCAGGCCCTTGACGGTCTTGAAGCCCTCGGCGCGGGCGGAGCTCTCGAAGATCGCCTCGACGAGCTCGGCCTTCTTCATGCCTGCATAGTCTATGCCGAGCTCGGACGCCTTCGAGCGCAGCTCGGCCACCTTGAGCTCCGTGAGCTCCTCGCGGGTGACCGTGGGCTCGGCGTTGCGGCGGTTGCGGCGGTTCTGGCCCTGGTTGCCGTTGCCCTGCCCGTTTCCATTGCCTTGGCCGTTGCCCTGACGCTGGACGTTCTGGGTCTGGCCGCCCTGGGTGTGGCGACGGCGGCGCGAGCCGGGCGTGCGCTCCTGCTGGGCTCCCTCGCCCGCCTCCTGAGCGGACGCGGGCTCGGGCGCTTCGGAGAGCGTGGTTGCGGGCATCGGGGTGACCTCGGCTGAAGCGAGCGTGGCCTCCTGCGTCATGCGCGTCATCTCTTCGATGGATGCGAAGGGCTGCTCGTGCTTTGCCTTGGAGCGTGTGCGCCTCCTCTTGGGCTTCTCCTCTCCCTCCTTGGGAGCTTCGGGGGTGTCGGAATCCTGCAGAGCGGGTGCAGGCTCTTCAGACGGAGCAGCGGCCTCTGCAACCTCAACGGGCTTCGGGGCCCCTAGGGCCTCAGGAACGCTCTCAGGGGCTTCGGGTGCGCTCTCGGGCTTCGGCTCGTCTTCAGCCTTCTTGCGACGCCTGGTCGTGCGGGGCTTGCGAGCCTTGGGCTTCTCGTCTGCGGATGCGTCTGATTCCTGCGCGGCAGGCGCGGGGACCTCGACAGGAAGAGCGGCATCTGCAGGAATAGTGGTTTCGGGGGTTTCTTCGGCCATGAATAAGCCTTTCTCAACGTGCATGTAGGTGAAGATTGGAAAACCGTCTTGTTCCCTTGGTTGATTCCCGCTGAAAAGCAGAGGCTGGCTGTGTATGAACAGGGGGTTTGGCTCTAAGCGGGACGGTTTTCGGCACGAGCCTCGAACCATGAAGAAGGATACCACAAGCGCATCCGAATGCAAGCGCATCAACAACACGTGCACGCTCGAGATGAAGATGCTGAAAAGGTTGACGGGGCTAGCTCACGCTTCCACGGGGGCGACGCTTGACGACCATGGATTCGATGAGGGTGACGAGCTCCTCGGCTGCCATGCTGCCCCTGTCGGTGAGGCGGGCTTTGACCGCCTTCGAACCAGGAACGTCGCGCGTGACAAAACCGCGATCCTCAAGTTCCTGAACGGACATGGAGACTGTAGGCTGCAGAAGGCCGAGCGCACCGACGAGCAGGGAGATGGGCACCCCATCGCGGCTGTTGACGTAAAGCCCGACAAGGATGAGATCGGCAGCCTGGATGTAGTGCTGGCCCATGGCGAGCAGGTAGCGCTTGATGCGGCCCTCCTCGATGCGTGTGAGCTTCTTACCGCGGGCAAGCACCTGGCGGATGCCGGAGCAGAGCATATCGAGCTCGGACCTTCCCGCGGCGGTGATGGAGCACACCACGTTGCGGCGGTCATCGACCCCCGCAGACCGATCGATGAACCCAAGGGAGAAGAGATGCTTGGCGCGGTGGGTCATCGTGGGCCTCAGGGCATGCTGCCAATTTGCGATGGCCGACGTCGGGAGCGGGTTCTCGGATGAATCGAGCAATGCAAGGACGGCGGTTTCCTCGAAGGTCAAGCGGACGCTGGACGGGCGTTCATGGCGGACGATGTTATACGCCCTGCGGATAGAAATGTATTCGCAAACGTCCACAGAATCCTCCAAGCCTTGTGGCGGATTATTGAGCAGGATAACTGGATTCCATATTCGTAAAATACAGTAAATGAAGTAATTGGCCCGCACCAGCGGGCCAATTTACAATTAAATAACTATTCACAAACAACAGCTACATTCGCTCTGGCGCAGACACCCCTATCAGCGAAAGTGTTAGCGCGAGCACGCGTCGCGTGGCATCGCATGCAGCGAGGCGCGCCTTGGAAAGAGCGCTTTCGACGGGACGGCCATCGCTCGGAAGCACCTGGCATACGGTATAGAACGAATGGAACTGAGCCGCGAGCTCCTCGGCGTAGTGCGTGAGGCGGAACGGAGCACGGTCGCGAGCGGATGCCTCGATAAGGCTTCCGAACTCGGAGAGCTTGCGTGCGAGCGCGTTCTCGGTGTCGTCGACGAGCAGGGACACGTCGGGGCTCTCCCCTATCGCCATCTCGGCAACCTTGTCCATGCCGAGCTCTGCGGCCTCCTCGAAGGTCACGCCGGCGCCGCGGCGCAGGATGGAGCAAATGCGCGCATGGGCGTACTGCACGTAGTACACCGGGTTGGTGTTGTCCTGGCGCTTGGCGACCTCGATATCGAAATCGATCATCTGGTTGGCGGATTTCGAGACGAGGATGTAGCGGGTGGCGTCGGCGCCCACCATCTCGAGCAGCTCGTCGAAGGTGACCATCGTGCCCTTGCGCTTGGACATGCGGACGGCCTCGCCGTTGCGCAGCAGATTGACGAGCTGGCCGAGCAGCACCTCGAACTGACCGGGATATCCGAGCGCCTCGCACGCGGAATCGACGCGCTTGATGTAGCCGTGGTGGTCGGCACCCCAGATGTCGATCACGTGGTCCACGCGCTGGAACTTGTTCCAGTGGTAGGCAACGTCGGAAGCGAAATAGGTGTACTCGCCGTTGGACTTCACCAGCACGCGGTCCTTGTCGTCGCCGAAGGTGGTGGAGCGGAACCACAGGGCACCGTCATCGGTGGTGTAGAGGTGTCCCATCTCTTCCAGGCGGTCGAGGGCGCGGTGGACGGCATCCTTGCCGGTCTCGTCGGGCTCATAGAGCGAGCGCTCGGAGAACCACACGTCGAAGTCGCAGCGGGCCGCATGGCAGGTGTCGCGGATGGCGTCGAGCATCATGCGGTAGCCGCGCTCGCGGAAACTGGCGGTGCGCTCCTCGTCGGAGGCGCCCACAAGGGCGTCGCCATCCATATCCCAGAAGCGTTTCGCAAGGTCGATGATGTAGTCGCCGCCGTAGGCGTTGCCGCCCAGAGCGGTGTTGAAGGCGTCCATGAGAGGATGTGCCTCGGGATGCTCGTCGTCCTCGTCGTCAACGAATGCGGCGCGGTCGGCGATAAGCGCGGCATGCGCCTCGTCGATGCTCGAGCCCTGCGCAACCAGCTGGGCCAACTGCATGTAGCGCACCGCGATGGATGACCCGAAGACGTCCATCTGCGAGCCGTGGTCGTTGATGTAGTACTCGCGCTGGACGTCGAAGCCGGCGTGCTCGAGCACGTTGCACAGGGAGTCGCCGATGGCGGCCCAGCGGCCGTGGCCCACGTGGAGGGGGCCGGTGGGGTTGGCGGAGATGAACTCGACCTGGGTGCGCAGGCCATTGCCCACGTTGACCTTGCCCCAGTCGTCGCCCGCCTCGATGACCGTGCGGAAGACCTCGTTGTTGGCGGCGGAGTTGAGGTAGAAGTTGATGAAGCCGGGGCCAGCGACCTCGACCTTGGCAACGGAGGCGTTCTCGGGCATATGGGC
>CAMZCV010000139.1 GCA_947305035.1 uncultured Coriobacteriales bacterium
CGATTCTTCTCACGTTGGAGCCCCTCTCCCTGCCCCAAACGCATCGGGTAGAATCCTTGGCATCGAGTCCTAGTACACGTTTGCGTCGTAATACAGGGGAGCCTCGTCATAGCTCACCATGAAGAAGTCCATGCCCTCGTTGACGGGACGGGCATGCTGCTGGGGATCGATGATATACGTCTCGCCGTCCACAACAACCTCGACCCAGCCGTGATACGCCCATCCAGATGTCACCATCACCTCGCCGATAACCGCACGGGCGTCATAGCCCAGCGCACGGGCGACCCAGCACATGAGCGCCGCATAGCGATAGCAGTTCCCGCTCCCCATGCGCGCCATCTGAATAGCGCACGAAACGGACCATTCCTCCCAGGGGACATCCGCCGGGATGTAATCCATCTCGAGATACGGGAACGTGTCGTAGCTGCCAATCCATTCATAGGCCCTGAACAGGGCATCCTCATCGCGTCCGACGATGGTCTCGAGGATGAAGTCGAGCTGTGCATCGAGCTCCTCGTTGCCGCTCACCACGGGAATCACGTGCGGCTCTTCCACAGTCGTCTGCGCGATGAATTCGGAGTAGATCGAAGCGGAAAGATAGCCCACGGAGTCGCCGCGGTACATCTCCTCCGCAAGGCTCTCCGCCTTTTGGCCGCCGGATTCCTGGACAGCCTCAGCAGTGGGGCGAGTGACAAGCGCAGAGAACAGCACGCAGGCAAGGAAAGCCATCGCGAAGACGGACAGCTTGCCCAAGGCCCTTCCCCCGTGTCTCGGAAGCCCCAGCACTTCCCTACTCCATCTCATACCGACCGGTCACGGTCTGATAGTGCGTGGTATAGAACGCAGGTGCATCTTCATAGCTCACGAGGAAGAAGTCGAGCCCCTCGTTCCATCCACGCGCATGCTGCTGCGGGTCGATGATGAGCGTCTCGCCATCGACAACGACCTCCACCCATCCGTGATCGGCCCAGCCCTTGGTGTGCAGGATGTATCCCGATACCGTCCGGGCATCATATCCCAGGGCGCGGGCGATCCAGCACATGAGCGATGCATACCGATAGCAGTTGCCCTGCCCCATGGAGGCCATCTGGATCGCGCAGGAAACCGACCACTCTTCCCAAGGTTCGTTGGGCGAGATGTGGCGCATGGTGAGGTACGGGAATGCCTCCTCGCTGCCGATCCACTCGTAGGCGCGCCTCAGGGAGTCCTCGTCACGGCCCACGAGATCATCGAGGATGAAGTCGAGATAAGCATCGAGTTCCTCGTCACCACTGACGACGGGAACGAGTGCAAGGGCATTCCCATGCCAGATATCGTCGGTTGCCTGCTCCATGAACGTTACGGTGGACTCGATACGCTGCCCGCTGCCCGCAGGCTCGTCCGCCTTGATCGAGTCGGGCAGTGCACCGTCGACGGAAGCAGGGCCGGCAGCAAGCACGAGGGAGATGAGCGATGCCACAACCGTGGACGGAAACGGCATGAAAAACTCGCATTCAACAGGAAAGACACCAGTTGCTAAGTGTACACCCGATTATCGGAAAAATGACGGCACTTCTCATTTTTGTTAGGTACCTTGACATTTTTTCGGCCGAGGCGGAAAGTTGTCTTTGCACGATTGAAGGTTGTCTTTGCACCATCAGTTCCACGGAAAGGGTTCCATGACCGACATCGAACTTCGAGAGTCGCTCGCATACAGCACCACCGTGCGGCGGCTTCTCCAGAATCTCGGCTACTTCGGCCACTTCCTGCATGTCCATGCGGGAGGTCGCAGCGGCAAGCAGCACATCCTCACAGCCATATACCAGAACGGCGGGAACATCGCCCAGAGCGACCTCGCCAAGCAGTCCTGCGTGAGCACCGCGTCGCTCTCGGAGGTCATCGCCAAGCTCGAGACAGGCGGCTTCATCTCGCGCGTCCGATCCGCAACCGACGGTCGCCAACTCGACATCCAGCTGACCCCCGCGGGCACCGAGAAGGCCCGCGAACTTGTCGCAGCCAAGCTCGCCTTCGAGAACGAGGCTTTCACCTGCCTCGATGAAGATAAGCGGGCGGAGCTGCTCGACATGCTCGACCGTATCGCCGCTAACTGGCGCGCCATCGAAGCGCGCGAGCGAGAGGAGGCCTGCTGACCATGGCCGATGAGAACCGCGAGAAGACCCTCTCGCACCTCACCCTCTTCCAGATCTTCCTCCGCATCTTCCAGAGCGTGCGCGAGTTCAAGAGGCCCGCGCTCCTCACGCCCCTGCTCGTCACGGGCGAGGTCATCATCGAGTGCACCATTCCCTTCATCACGGCGCAGCTCATCAACGCCCTGAACGAAGGCCAGGGCATGGATGCCATCGCGCATTACTCGCTGATCCTCGTAGCGCTGGCACTCGTCTCGCTCGCCTGCGGAACGGTTGCCGGCATAACCTGTGCGAATGCCTCTACGGGCCTTGCCAGGAACCTCCGTCACGACATGTTCCACAACATCCAGTCGTTCTCGTTCGGCAACATCGACCGATTCTCAACGAGTTCCCTCGTGACGCGCCTCACCACCGACGTGGGCTTCGTCCAGATGGCCTTCATGCAGATCATCCGCACGGCCATCCGCAGCCCGCTCATGCTGGTCTTCGCCATCTTCATGGCCTACATCACGGGCGGCGCGCTCGCAACGGTCTACGTTATCGTCGCCATCCTCCTCGGCGCGTTCCTCTTCGGCATCGCGCTCTACGTCATGCCCATCTTCCGTCGCCTCTTCCGCAAGTACGACGCCCTCAACGACACCGTCGAGGAGAACATCAAGGGCATCCGCGTGGTCAAAGCATTCGTGCGCGAGAAGTACGAGAAGAAGAAGTTCGACACCTCCTCGGGCAACCTCCGCGACGACTTCCTGCACGCCGAGCGCATCCTCGCCTG
The DNA here is from genome assembly GCA_947305035.1 of uncultured Coriobacteriales bacterium. Lineage (GTDB taxonomy): Bacteria > Actinomycetota > Coriobacteriia > Coriobacteriales > Atopobiaceae > RUG721. The sequence continues at coordinate 2,899 of CAMZCV010000139.1, forward strand.
GAACATGCCCGTCATGCAACTGGCCATCAACGTGGTCTACGTATTCGTGATCTACTTCGGCAGCCAGGCCATCGTGTCCTCCCAGGGCGCTAACCTCGCCCTCGGCCAGCTCTCCGCCCTCATCACCTACGGCTTCTCCATCCTCATGAGCCTCAACATGCTCTCGATGATCTTCGTCATGCTCACCATGAGCGAGGAGAGCGCCCGCCGTATCGTCGAGGTCCTCGTTGAGGAAAGCGACCTCGCCAACCCCGAGAACCCCGTCTTCGAGGTGCCTGACGGCTCCATCGATTTCGACCACGTAAGTTTCGAGTACGCAGGCAACACCGGCGAGAAGGCCCTCACCGACATCGACCTGCACATCAAGAGCGGCGAGGTCATCGGCATCATCGGCGGCACCGGTTCGTCGAAGACCACCCTCATCCAGCTCATCAGCCGCCTCTACGATGCCACCGAGGGCACCGTGCGCGTGGGCGGCATCGACGTGCGCGACTACGATCTCGACACCCTGCGCGACCAGGTGGCAGTGGTGCTGCAGCGCAACGTGCTCTTCTCCGGCACCATCAAGGACAACCTGCGCTGGGGCAAAAAGGATGCCACCGACGACGAGATGCTCGAGGCGTGCAAGCTCGCGCAGGCCGACGAGTTCATCCAGCTGTTCCCCGACAAGTACGACACCTACATCGAGCAGGGCGGCACCAACGTCTCCGGCGGCCAGAAGCAGCGCCTCTGCATCGCACGCGCCCTGCTCAAGAGCCCCAAGGTCCTCATCCTCGACGACTCCACGAGCGCCGTCGACACCAAGACCGACCGCATGATCCGCGCAGGATTCAAGCAGTTCATCCCCTCCACCACCAAGCTCATCATCGCCCAGCGCACGAGCTCCGTGGAGGATGCCGATCGCATCATCGTCATGGACGGCGGCCGCGTCTCCGCAGTTGGAACCCATGAGGAGCTCCTGCGCACGAGCGATATCTACCGCGAGACGTACACCTCTCAGAACAAGCAGTCCCACGACACCAAGATGGCGGCGATCGCCTTGGATGCACCGGCCGCAGGAGAGGAGGTCGATGCCTGATGGCAGAGCAGAAGAACCCCCAGGCCATGGACGACCGCAAGCCCCTGTCCAGCCGCGCCAAGCGCTCCAAGGGTGCACAGAACCCCGTCGCCACGCTCAAGCGCATCGTGGGCATGGTGTTCAAGTACTACCCGGTGCTGCTGCCCATCTTCATCGTCTGCATCATCACCCCGGCCATCCTCCAGTCGCTTCCCTCGATCTTCCTGCAGGAGGCGCTCGCCGTGGTGGGCGACTACTGGAAGGCAGGCGATTGGGCTTCCGCCGCACCGCTCATCACCAACATCGCGCTGCGCCTCATCATCGTCTACATCATCTCAATCACACTCGTCGCAGTACGCGAGCAGCTTGGCGCCATCATCACGCAGGGCAC
>CAMZCV010000140.1 GCA_947305035.1 uncultured Coriobacteriales bacterium
CCCGCGCCCGCGAGGAGTATCTCTCCTACATCAGGCTCGGCTGGTTCCAGATAGTGATCACCTTCCTCGTGGCCAGCTTCCTCGGGCTCATCATCGAGGAGATATGGATGTTCATAACCGAGGGCCTCACCCAGAGCCGCGTAGGGCTCGTCTGGGGGCCGTACTCCCCCATCTACGGGTTCGGAGCCGTGCTGCTCACGCTCGTATGCTGGAAACTGCGACAGCGCGGCGCAAAGGCATGGCAGGTCTTCGTCGTGGGCATGATCGTAGGAGGCCTGCTCGAGCAGATCACCGGCTGGGGCATGGAGACGTTCCTCGGTGCCGTATCTTGGGACTACACGGGCGTACCCGGCTGCATCACCAAGTGGGTCGCCTGGCCGTTCCTCTTCTTCTGGGGAGGGCTTGGGCTGGTGTGGAGCAAGGTCATCATGCCCGAGCTGCTGTACCGCATCGGCAATCCCGACACGGTGCGCCAGGTGGTGTTCGTGTCGTTGCTCGCCATCTACCTTGCAGCCGATATCGGCATGACGGTGGTGTGCTTCGGTCGCATGGCCGCGCGCGATGCGGGCATCCCCCCGCGCAACAGCTTCGAGGAATGGGTCGACGAGCACTATACCGACGATTTCATAGCCGCACGCTTTGAGAACATGGCTATCGACGGGGCAACGGGCAGGCAGGTGCAGTAGCCCAAAACGAGTACTGCAGTTTCTCGATAGGATACCCGCTGCACATAGCGCCAAAACCTCAGGTCAGCGCAATCGGTTGCGCGACCCAACGCTTTAAAACTGCGGTACTCGGTACTGACTGCCATCGAGAAGCGCTAAAGTAATGCCATGGAGACGGCAACCGATAGATTGAAGCTCATCCTGGGCGACGAGGGGCTCGCCAAGCTCGAGAACGCCACCGTGATGGTGCTCGGGCTCGGAGGCGTGGGATCGTCGTGCGCCGAGGCGCTCGCATGCGGCGGCGTAGGCCATCTCGTGCTCGTCGACCGCGATGTGGTGGCGCCATCGAACATCAACCGTCAGGCATTGGCGTTCCAAAGCACTATCGGCAAACCTAAAGCCGAAGTCATGTCCGCTATGATGGCCGACATCAACCCCTCTTGCGAGGTCACGGCCGTACAGGCCTTCATCGACAAGGACTGCGTCACGGAGCAGCTTGGCGCACTCCCCCGCCCCGACTACGTGATCGACGCCATCGACACGATCGCTCAGAAGCTCGCCATCGCGAAGTGGTGCCAGGATGAGGGCATCGCGCTCGTATCGGCCATGGGTGGTGCCAACAAGCTCGACCCAACGCGCCTACGCTTCTCGCGCATCGAGAAGACCGAGATCGACCCCATCGCCCGCGTGATGCGCAAGGAATGCCGCAAGCGCGGGATACATGACCTCCAGGTTCTCTGGAGCGACGAGCAGCCCCTCGAGGCTGAGGGCAAACGCGACAAGATCGACGAGAAGGGCTTCGTGCTCGAAGGCGAGTCGATCTTGGGCACCATGAGCTACTTTCCGCCCATCATGGGCCAGATGCTCGCAAGCAAGGTCATCCGCGATATCGTGGGGCTCGGGCAATGATCGCCCACGCCGACTTGCACATCCATCTCGACCAGTTCGACGATCCCGTAGCGGCGGCTGCAGATGCCGAGCAGGCGGACACAGCCCTGCTCTGCGCCACCACCACGCCGCAGGGCTATCTCGTGGCACGCGCCCTTCTTGCGCAAAGCCCCAACGTGCGCGTGGCAGCGGGGCTCCATCCATGGTGGCTTGACGGGCGGTGCAGCAACGACGATATCGCGATGCTGGAAGATCTGGTCGAGCACGAGCGTTTCATCGGCGAGGTCGGTCTGGACTTCATGGAGAAGCACGCTGCCAAGGAGACCTGGGAGCTTCAGGAGGTGGCGTTTCGACGCGTCTGCTCGGTTGCAGGGGAATGCGGCGGCAAGGTGCTGACCATCCACTCCGTGCGCGCCGCGGCTACCGTCCTCGATATCCTCGAGGAGACGGGATGCCTGCAGAACTGCACCTGCATCCTCCACTGGTTCAGCGATTCCGCCGACCTCATGTGGCGCGCCATCCGCGACGGTTGCTGGTTCTCGTTGGGCGAGCGCTCGCTCGCCACAGGCAAGGGCCGCGAGTACATCAAGCTCATCCCCCGCGACCGCCTGCTCCTCGAGACAGACATGCCCTGGCCGGGCGACGCCGAGCGCGGATTCACGGCGATTGCCGAATCGCTCGCGCGTGCGGAGGCAGCCGCAGGCGCCGCCTTGGGCTGCTGTCCTGACACAATTGCCAAGCTGACAAGCAAAAACGCATGTTTTGTGCTGTCTTTGTGACGCTTGGCAAGTAGCGATTCGCGAATGGGCATAGTGTACAGGGCGGCTCCGAGCCGCACGTACACGAGAAAGAAGCGTCCATCATGCCCCATCGCACCGAAAACGCCGAAGGCTATATCCCCAACGTGCTCCTCGCAGGCTCCGAGGAAGGTCTCCAACTCACCCTTGACGACGTCGTCGTGGTCTTCGCCTGCAGCGAGAACTTCGTTCCCTATCTCTCCGTCGCCCTCGAATCGCTCCTCGAGAACACCTCTGCCGAGCGCCGCTACGACATCGTGGTGCTCACGCGCGATATCTCGCCCTCGAGCATGCTCACCCTCTCACGCCAGTGCAACCGAGAAAACATCGGCATCGGCTTCCTCGATGTGGAGGCAGCCATCGGCAACCGCAAGCTCCCCCACTACGGGCATTTCCGCCTCGAGACGTACTTCCGCCTGCTCGCGCCGTCGCTGCTTCCGAGCGTCAAGAAGGCCGTCTACCTTGATTCCGACCTCGTTGTGCTCGATGACATCGCCAAGCTCTGGGATACCGATGTGGAGGGAGAGCTCCTCGGTGCCACCCGCGATGCCGACACCATCGGCCAGATCGACGGATACGATCAGGGAGTGGGCCCGTATCTTGCCAACGACCTCGGGCTCACCGATCCGCACAAGTATTTCCAGGCGGGCGTGCTCGTCATGAACCTCGAGGAGTTCAGGCGTCGCACCACGCCCGAGGAACTTCTCGGCATCGCCACGCAGCGCGTATGGCGCTGGCTCGACCAGGACGTGCTCAACAAGGTCGCTGACGGCGACTATACGCGCATCGACATGCGCTGGAACTACCTTTACGACTGGTGCGGGCTGCGCCGCAACTCCATCGTCGCGCAGGCCCCGCAGGATTTCCGCGACGAGTACGAGGCGGCGCGCCAGAACCCGGGCATCGTGCACTACGCCGGCCCCGATGACCGCCCGTGGCTCTATCCGGAATGCGACCTCGCCGAATACTTCTGGGATTACGCAAGCCGCTGCCCGTATCTGGGAACGCTGCGCACGCGCCTCGAGGAATCGCACACGAAGCCCCTCGAGGTAGCAGAGCGCACCAAGACCGCCCTTGCGCTGCATGTGGGCATGCCGCTTTTCGATAAGGCCTTCCCGCCCAAGACCGAGCGCCGCATGAACACCATCGGCGCCTACATGCGCATGGGCGGCAGCTTGGGATAAACCCTCAACAACGAATCAAGCAAGAAAAAACGGCCGCCGGATTGCTCCGACGGCCGTTCGCATACCTGTGTGCAAAGCCTATGCGCGGTAGATCTCGGGCTTGGCATCGCCGTCCACGCACTCGGGCGTGATGACGACGCGCTTGATATCGAGCTCATCGGGGATATCGAACATGATATCCTGCAGCACCTGCTCGAGGATGGCGCGCAGGCCGCGGGCACCCGTGCCACGCGCAAGCGCGAGCTTGGCGATGGCGCGGAGCGACTCGGGCGTGAACTCGAGGTTGACACCCTCAATCGCGAACATCCTGCGATACTGCTTCACAAGGGCGTTCTTGGGCGTGGTGAGGATATCCACCAGATCGTCCTCGGTGAGCTCGCGCGTGGCGGTGATCACGGGGATACGGCCGATGAACTCGGGAATCATGCCGAACTTGTGCAGGTCCTGGGGCATGACCTGGGCCATGAGCGCGGTCTCGTCATCGACGGCGTTCTTGGAGAGGTCGGCGTTGAAGCCGACGCCCTTCTTGCCGATGCGGTCGGCCACGATCTTGTCGAGGCCCACGAACGCACCGCCGCAGATAAAGAGGATGTTGGTGGTGTCGATGTGGATGAGCTCCTGCTGGGGATGCTTGCGGCCGCCCTGCGGGGGAACGCTGGCCTCGGTTCCCTCGAGGATCTTGAGCAGGGCCTGCTGCACGCCCTCGCCCGAGACGTCGCGCGTGATGGAGAGGTTCTCCGCCTTGCGGGCGATCTTGTCGATCTCGTCCACATACACGATACCAATCTCGGCGCGCTCGACGT
>CAMZCV010000141.1 GCA_947305035.1 uncultured Coriobacteriales bacterium
ATTCGATGAGCGCCTCGGCATGCTGCGCGATGGAGTTGACGGTGGTCCCGCCCTCGATGCGGCCCACGTTGACGGTCACGAGCTCCTCGTTGGGGCGTTCGAGCTGATAGAAGGCGCAGATGAACGCGCTCAGGCGCTCGATGGCATTGGGCGAGCCGAACTTCGCGTAACTGTGGCCGCCGGGAGTATCGCAGGAGATGCGCCAGCGGTGCGAGCCCACGGGCCGCGTGACCACGTGCGGCGCGTAGCCGTCGAGCGAGACGAACGTCCCGATCCTCCTGCCCACGCGCACGAACAGGGCCTTCATGCCGTCGAGATTGCCGAGCCCCTCCTCGCACGCGTTCGCTGCGATCATGATGCCGCGTTTCCGGGCGAGCTCGCCCGAGCGGATGCGCCGAACGAGCTCGCGGTAGGCGAGGAGCAGGCACACGAGGTTCGCCGTGTCATCGCCCACGCCGGGTGCCCAGATGCGGCCGTCCTTCTCCTCAAGGGGCAGCGGGTCGGTGTCGGGGAACACCACGTCGGTATGAGCGGCGAAGAGCGCGATCTTCCCGATTGCACTGATGCCGTACGAGCTGGTCACATTGAGGGCATCGTCGATCTCGGCATCGAGCCCTTGGGAGAGCAGCCAGTCGCGCACGAATGTGGCGCGCCTGCCCTCGTCGTGGCTCGGTGCGGGGATGCGCGCCAGCGTGACGAGCAGGTCGTGCGCCTCCTGCGTGACATCGGTTCCGTATGACATGGCAGCTCCTCACCGTTCGGGTTTCACGAGCATCATTATGGAGCAACTGGGGACAGATGAACCTGTCCCCGCTGTGCCAAATGGGAACGAGCAACCTGTCCCCACTGCGCCAACGTCCGATTGCGGCGTCCGCATGCCGAGACGCACGTTGCAAGGCGGCCGCATGGCTCTATGCTGGAAAGGATGAGGCCGGATGATTGCGATGGAGGCTCGCATGCTCGAGGAACTCAAACAGACCGTCTGCGCGGCAAACCTTGCGCTGCCCAAGCATAGGCTCGTCGTTCTTACATGGGGAAACGCCTCCGGCATCGACCGCGAGGCGGGCCTCATGGTGATCAAGCCCTCCGGCGTGGAATACGAGGGCATGACCCCCGACGACATGGTCGTGGTCGACCTTGACGGCAACGTGGTGGAGGGCAGGTGGAAGCCGTCCTCCGACACCCCCACCCATCTTGAGCTCTACAAGGCATTTCCCTCGATCGGCGGCATCGTGCACACCCATTCGCGCTGGGCGACCATCTTCGCCCAGGCCGGTCGCGACATCCCCGTCCTGGGCACCACGCATGCCGCCCATTTCTACGGGAGCGTTCCCTGCACGCGTGCGATGACGCGCGACGAGATCGAGGAGGACTACGAGCGCGAGACGGGACGCGTCATCATCGAGTCGTTCTCGCGCACCGACCCCGAGGAGGTCCCCGGCGTGCTCGTGTGCGCGCACGGCCCCTTCACGTGGGGCGCCGATCCTATGGAGGCAGTCAAGAACGCCGTGGTGCTGGAGGAGGTGGCGTTTATGGGCTGGCATGCCATCGCGATCAGCTCCGACCTTGAGCCGCTCCAGAAACCGCTGCTCGACCGCCACTTCATGAGCAACCGCAGCGGAGACGATTATTAATCCCGCCGTACGATGCGCTAGACGCTCAGCCACTCCGACTCGGGCCTGCAGAGCAGGCGCGCGTTCTTGTATGCCATGCGGAGCGTGAGGATGGTCATGCCCTCGTAGTTGCCCCACGCGTCCTTCGACGTGACCAGGGCGCAGTCGGGCTCATCCTCGTCCATGAGGCAGAGCGGCAGCAGGATCTGGATCTTGTCGGCGCGCGGATAGAAGCTGGGCACGCCGGTGCGGAAGCTGTAGGCGGCGCGCTTCTGGGCAACCTCGAGCGCTCCGTCCATGGCCGCTTTGACGCGGTTGAAGATCGAGGGGTTGTCGTTGAGGAACGCGCGCAGCTGGTTGAACTGCTCTGCCGCCTCGCCCTTGGCATGGTTGCCATAGGGATCGTCCTCGTAACCGCGGTCGGGATCGTAGTCGATCGACTCGACGAGCTGCCTCATCTCAGCCGCCTGCCTGCCGTAGAGCTGGCTTGCGAGGAAGTCGGTGGGGATGCGGTCGACGTTCTCGATGATGATGTGGTCCCAGTTGCAGATGATCTCCTTGGACGCATCGAACACGATGTCGCTCACGTTGGTGAAGAAGCGGGCACGGCGGGGCATGTCGGGGAAGGTGGAGCGGAGCCGTGCGCTCAGGCGCTTGGTGAAATCGCTGGTGTTGTCGAACTGCGTGCAGATGCCGGCGAACTCCCACGGCTGGCGGGCATCGGTTCGATGGTTGGGCTTGAAGCATAGGAAGATATCCTCGAGCCGCTGCGTGACCAGGCCGGTGTTGAGTGCGGCGAAGGTGCGCTCGGGGTTCTCGAGCACGAGGCCGTCGCGGCGCAGCTTGTAGAAGGTCTGGGTGATGTAGCTCTGGAGGATGGAATAGTCGTTCTCGCCGAATCCCCAGGGCTCGGGGAGCGCCCGTGCGGCGATCTCCTTGAAGAACGTGCTGCCGGGACCCATCCAGATGAACGCATAGTCCTTGAGGTCGGCGGCGTTGGAGGGCGGCGCAGAGGATTGGGGCGCGGCTGCATGCTCGGGCTCCGAAACGGCATCGGTGTCTTGCTGCGGTGCGGATTCGGCAACCGGCTGCTCCTGCGGAGGCTGCTCCGCGATGGCCACGTCCTTGAGGATGCCGTGGGCGTCTTTGCCCGCGTAGGTGAGGTACCAGGGGGAGCCTCCCTCGCGAACATTGGGCTTGATCACGGCGCAGAGCGTGACGGCGGGGTCGGCACCGTTGAGCACCTGGAATGTGACGGACTCGGGTTTGGAGACGAGCGCATCCGCCTGCACCGCCTTCTTCCAGCTCTGGCCGAGCACGTTGAGCACGTGCCCCTGCGCACCCTGCGCGAGCAGCGGTTTCAGGAACTCCTGGGCCTTTTTGGGCACGAACGCGAAGCTCGCGAGGTCATCGGTCATCTCGGGATGGTCTTCGAAGACGGTGGACATATGCGCCTTTCGTTGGGAGTTGTTTCTTTGATGATACCCGTTCGTCCCCATTTGAAACCGCGAGACCCATATAATCGAGTAGAAGGGTGTTTTTACGAGAAAGGACTTTCCATGGCCAATCGTTTCGTCCTCAACAACATCAGCTACCACGGCTCCGGTGCCATCAACGAGATCCCCGGCGAGATCACCCGCCGCGGCTTCAAGAAGGCCTTCGTCTGCTCCGACCCCGACCTCGTCAAGTTCGGCGTTACCGCCAAGGTCACCGACCTGCTCGATGCGGCGGGCATCCCCTGGAGCCTCTACTCCGAGATCAAGCCCAACCCCACCATCAAGAACGTCCAGGACGGCGTCGAGGCCTTCAAGGCCTCCGAGGCCGACGTCATCGTGACCATCGGCGGCGGCTCCTCCATGGATACCGCCAAGGCCATCGGCATCATCGCCGAGAACCCCGAGTTCGCCGACGTGGTCTCTCTTGAGGGCGTCGCTCCCACCAAGAACCATGCCACCTTCACCATCGCCGTGCCCACCACCGCCGGCACCGCGGCCGAGGTCACCATCAACTACGTCATCACCGACCCCGAGAAGGTCCGCAAGTTCGTGTGCGTCGACACCAACGACATCCCCGATGTCGCCATCGTCGACCCCGACATGATGGCCTCCATGCCCGCCGGCCTCACCGCCGCCACCGGCATGGACGCGCTGACCCACGCCATCGAGGGCTACACCACCCGCGGCGCCTGGGAGCTCTCCGACATGTTCCACTTCAAGGCCATCCAGCTCATCTCCCAGAACCTGCGCGACTCCTACGCCGAGGCCAAGAGCGGCGAGCCCGGCAGCGGCCGCGAGGGCATGGCCCTGGGCCAGTACGTTGCCGGCATGGGCTTCTCCAACGTGGGCCTGGGCATCGACCACGCCATGGCGCACACCCTCTCCGCGCACTACGACACCCCGCACGGCGTTGCCTGCGCCATGCTGCTCCCCATCGCGATGGAGTACAACAAGCCCGTCGTGGCCAAGCGCCTGGCCGAGGTGGCCGTGGCCATGGGCGTCGACACCGCCGGCATGACCGAGGATGAGGCAGCCGACGCCGCCATCGCCGCCGTGCGCCAGCTCTCCGCCGACGTCAACATCCCCAAGACCTGCGACGGCCTGGTTGAGGAGGACCTCGACCAGCTTGCCTCCGACGCCCTGGCCGACGCCTGCTACCCGGGCAACCCCCGCGAGGCCGACCATGAGACCGTCAAGGAGCTCTTCCGCAAG
>CAMZCV010000142.1 GCA_947305035.1 uncultured Coriobacteriales bacterium
CCACGGTCGCACCGCACGAAAGGCCCCACAGCAGGCCGCACACGAACCCGAACACGTGCGAGAGCGGCAGCATGCAGAGCAGACGGTCGCTCTTGGCGAGCGGAAGGATGGCCGAGCCGTTGTAGGCGCTCGCCATGAGGCTCTTATCGGTGAGCACCACCGCCTTGCTGCGCGACGTGGTTCCGCTCGTAAAGAACAGCATCTCCCCCGCAGATGTTAAAAAGGGACGGGTACAATTTAACGTTTTCGCCGCACCGTCCGCCCACAGGACATCCGAACCTGTTGCGGCGCAGAGATCGAGCCGCATCTGCTCGGAGAGGTTCTCGTCGAGCATGACAACCGCGCGCCCCGCACGGTTCGCGGCGAAGACCTCCACCACGCAGCCGAGCGACCCATCGGCAACGATGGCCTCGCAGCGCGCGCCCGTTGCGAGCTCGGCAGCGCGTGCTTTCACGAGGTCCGCAAACGCCGCCCACGTGACCTCGGCGCACCCATCGCCATGCACGAGCGCCACGGCATCGCCCCACTTGGCAACACCGAAGTCCACCAGCTCGCGAAAACCCGAGAAACGCATGACGCCCACCCCAAAAGTCGCAGCATTATGCACTCCACACCATCATAATATGCATCGGCACGCTTTTTATGATCGTGTTCATAACGGCGACATGGAGGAATCAATGGACAAGAACGTTAAGATTTGCATTATCGGCGGCGGTCCGGCCGGCCTCTCGGCGGGTATGTACCTCGAGAAGAAGGGCTACGAGAACTACACCATTCTCGAGCGTCTCGACCGCGTGGGCGGCAAGTGCTGGTCCCCCACCTACAACGGCCGCCGCTACGAGATGGGCGCCATCATGGGCGTGCCCTCCTACTACGCCGTGCACGACGTGGAAGAGTTCTGCGGCATCACCCACGACGGCCCGAAGCTCAACCGCAACTACAAGGATGCCCAGGGCAACGTGATCGAGCCCTTTGCCCGCACCCTCGGCAACATCATCAAGAACCCCTGGATGCTGAAGATGAAGGGCCAGCTCAAGAAGTTCGGCGAGCTGCTGGAGACCAAGTACAAGGGCTATGACCTCAACGGCCACCGCGGCGTCGCCGAGGGCCGCTACGACGGCTACGCCGTCACCCCCGGCCGCGAGAAGATCGAGGGCGAGAACCCCAACCTGAAGGATCTCGCGCTCCCGTTCAAGCAGTTCTGCGAGATGAACGGCGTTCCCCTGGTCCAGAAGATCTGGATCGGACCCTTCACCTCCTTCGGCTACGGCTACTTTGACGAGATCCCCGCTGCCTACGTGCTGAAGTATCTGGACTTCCAGACCTGCATGAACTTCGTCAAGGTCAACCTCTGGACCTGGAAGGAAGGCACCCAGTACATCTGGGAGCAGCTGAACGATCATCTGAAGAATCCCGCCCGCCTCAACAGCACCATCGAGAAGGTCGAGCGCAAGGACGGCAAGGTCTACGTCACCGTGAACGGCGAGGTCGAGGAGTACGACAAGATCATCGTCACCGCCCCGCTCTACATCCCCGGAACCCGCGCCGACGGCCAGAAGGGCATGATCGAGTACTTCGACGCCCGTCCCGACGAGATCGAGCTCTTCTCCAAGATCGACTACGAGCGCTATGACGTCCAGGCAGTCCTCACCAAGCCCGAGGACCACCCCGAGATCAGCTACTACGTCTTCGACAACATGGTCAAGGAGCGCCTCGGCCACCTCATGGTGTACTACCGCCGCTGGCGCGACGAGGTCGACCAGGTCATCACCACCTACGCGCTGCGCAAGCACCGCGACATGCCCGAGGTCGGCTACGACGAGTGCAAGCAGATGGTCATCGACGACCTCAAGACCATGAACAACCCCGCCGACAAGGTCATCAACGAGTGGACCGTGTACTACTTCCCCCATGTCTTCTCCGCCGACTACGCCGCAGGCTGGTACGACAAGGTCGAGGCCATGCAGGACAAGTACGACACGTTCTATGCAGGCGAGGTCATGGCCTTCGGCGACATGGATGAGACCGCGGAGTACTCCCGCGAGCTCGTGGAGCGCTTCTTCTAAGCGCCAACGCATATCCGGGCGGCAAAGGGCGACAAACGGAACCGTCCCCTTTGCCGCCCTTCATCACCGAAAGGAACCCGCATGGCCTTCTACAAGGACAAGTACGACGTCATCGTGATCGGCGGCGCGCTTGCGGGCATGAGCTGCGCGATGAAGCTCGCGAGCGAGGGCAAGGACGTGCTCATCCTCGAGCGCCACAACCTTCCCGGCGGCATCGCGACGAGCTTCTCGCGCTCGGGCATCGAGATGGAGGCCACCCTCCACGAGATGATGTCCATCGGCCCCGAGGACGACCCGCTGTTCATCCGCGACTACCTCGACGAGATGGGCGTGAAGATCGACTGGCTTCGCGTGCCCGAAGCGTACCGCCTGGTCTCGCCCGAGGACGGCATCGACATCACGCTGCATCCCGGACGCCGCGCCGACGGCACGTGGGTCTGCGCCGACGAGATCGACGCGGCCTACCCCGGCACCAAGGGCGAGATCAACAAGCTGCTCGAGCTCTGCCTGCAGGTCTACAACTCGGTGCTCTACATGAACGAGCACCACGTCTCGAAGCTCAAGACCCTGCTCGAGCACGAGGCGCTCGCCAAGACCGCCGGCTACACTGGCGCCGAGGTCATGGACAGCTACGTGAGCCTGCCCTCCGCCGTCAAGAAGATCCTCTCGGCCTACTGGATCTACGTGGGCCAGCCCATCTCCACCCTCCCCTTCACCATCTTTGCGTTCCTGCTCACCGACTACTTCAAGGGCGGCAGCTTCGTGGCGCGCGGCTTCAGCCACGAGATGGGCGTCGCCATGGCGGAGCGCTGCCGCGAGCTGGGCGTGCAGTACGAGTACTGCCAGCACGTGGAGAAGATCCTCGTGAAGGATGGCCGCGTGTACGGCGTGCGCACCGCGCGCGGAGACGAGATCCACTGCGACTACATCGCCAGCGCCCCCTACCCCAACGTGGCCTACGGCGAGATGATCGAGCCGCAGTCCGAGGTGCCCGAGATCGCGCGCAAGTACGCAAACGCCATGCCCATGAGCGTCTCCACGTTCTCCGTGGTGCTGCTGCTCGAGGGCGAGCCCGAGGACCTCAACATCCATGACTACTCGGTCTTCTCGAGCGAGACCGCGTTCGACACCGACAAGTTCTGGGCGCAGGGCACCACGCTCGGACCGTGGGACTACCTCACCACGATCTGCCTGAACTACGCCAACCCCGAGGGCGTGCCCAAGGGCATGACCTCGCTCTCGATCACCAACCTGCCGCTGCCCGAGAGCTTCTTCGGCGTGACGGCCGACACCTACCAGGAGACCCGCCGCCGCGTGGCCAAGCAGATGATCGACCAGGTTTCCGCGCGTCTGGGCGTGAACCTGCTCGACTACGTGATCGACATCGAGTATGAGACGCCCGTCTCCGTGGCGCACTTCCCGGGCAACTACCGCGGTGGCATCTACGGCTACCAGCACTCCATGGACAACTCCGTGGTCGGCCGCCTCGAGGACTTCGAGCGCGACCAGTACATCAAGGGCCTCGTGGGCTGCGCGTCGCACCAGCTCGTGGGCGACGGCATGGCATGCAACATCAACAACGGCAAGATCGCTGCCAAGGCGATCCTCGCGTGGATGGAGGAGGCCAAGTAATGAAGATCAAAGGTTTCCTCAAGGACGTCACCGGCGCCATGCGCGTCACCAACGCCCGTCGCAAGATCATCGCCGACGCGAGCGGCGACAACCTCTACAGCGACCCCATCCGCGAGCTCTGCCGCGAGCTGCACCCCGAGGTCACGCACGTGCGCGTCGCGCGCGTGGAGGACGCCTCCCCCACCGCCCGCACCTACACGTTCGAGCCGGTGGGCGGCGACGTGCTGCCGCCGTTCCAGGCCGGCCAGTACGTCTCGTTCGACCTCCAGATCGGCGAGACCATCACCACCAGGCCGTTCTCCATCTCGAGCGCACCATTTGAGGCCCGCACGGGAGAGGCTCCGTTTTTCCAGATCACCGTGCGCGCCGCGCGCCCCGGCGAGGGCTTCGTGGCGCCGTGGTTCTACGAGAACGTGCAGGTAGGCGACGAGTTCACCTGTCACCTGCCCCACGGCTTCTTCTTCTACGAGCCCCTGCGCGACGCCAAGCGCGTCGTGGCGCTCGCCGGCGGCAGCGGCATCACGCCGTTCGCCTCGATGGCCGCCGAGATCGCCCACGGCACGCTCGACTGCGACCTCACGATCCTCTACGGCTCCGTCTCGCCCGACGACGTCATCCTCGG
>CAMZCV010000143.1 GCA_947305035.1 uncultured Coriobacteriales bacterium
ACTTCGTCGGCTCCAACGCCAAGTTCCGCGCCTTCGCCAACGAGCTGGCCAAGGTTGTCGCCGCTTGCGATCCCGCAGACCTCGACGCCTTCCTCGCTTGCCCGATGAACGGCACCACCGTCGACGCAGAGCTCAAGGAGAGCATCCACGTCATCGGCGAGAACCAGAAGATCAACCGCTTCGCCCGCATCGCCACCGATGGCGCTCTCGTGAGCTACATCCACCACGACGGCAAGCATGCCGACATCGTCGAGTTCTCCATGGGCAACCCCGACACCGCCGCTAACGACACCTTCAAGGCATTCGGCAAGGACGTTGCAATGCAGTGCATCGCCATGAACCCCATTGCCGCCAAGCGCGAGGATGTCCCCGCCGACGTCGTCGCCCACGAGTTCGAGATCGCCAAGGCACAGGCTGCCGCTTCCGGCAAGCCGGAGGCCATCCAGGAGCGCATGGCTCAGGGCAAGCTCGAGAAGTACTACAAGGAGTACGTGCTCGACGAGCAGGTTTTCGTCAAGGACAGCTCCCTCACCGTCTCCCAGCTCGCCGCCAAGGTCTCCAAGGAGATCGGCGACACCGTGAAGCTCGCCTCCTTCGTCCGCTTCAACTTCGGCGAGTAATCGCAGGCTTTCACAAAAGCAGTTGGCGCCCCGCCTCGTGCGGGGCGCTTCTTTTTCTATGAAACGTTGACGAACAGACGCCACGGGGCATGCTGGTGTACTATTTAAGGGATGGTTCGTCAACCGAATGCGAAGGGGGTTCTTCGTGTCCGACTACAAGTACAAGCGCGTTCTTCTGAAGCTATCCGGAGAGGCGCTCATGGGCGAGCGCGCCTATGGCATCGATCCCGACGTCGTCCGCTTCATCGCCCAGGAAATCAAGCCCGTCTATGATGACGGCATCGAGGTCGGCGTCGTCGTGGGAGGCGGCAACATCTTCCGCGGCGTTCAGGGAGCAGCAGCCGGTATGGACCGCGCGCAGGGCGACAACATGGGCATGCTCGCCACGGTCATCAACTGCCTCTCGCTCCAGGACTACTTCGAGCATGTGGGCATGGACAGCCGCGTCATGACCGCCATCGAGATGCGCCAGATCGCCGAGACCTACATCAGGCGCCGTGCTATCCGCCATCTCGAGAAGGGACGCATCACCATCTTCGCCGCCGGCACCGGCAACCCCTACTTCACCACCGACACCGCCGCGGCGCTGCGCGCCTGCGAGATCGGCGCCGACGTGCTGCTCAAGGCCACCAAGGTCGACGGCATCTACGACTCCGATCCCAAGACGAACCCGAACGCCGTGAAGTTCGACACCATCACCTACATGGATGTCCTCACACGCGAGCTCAAGGTCATGGATGCCACAGCCACGGCGCTCTGCCATGACAACCACATGCCCATGATCGTCTTCAACCTGTCGGAGAAAGGTGCCTTCAGGCGCGCGCTTCAGGGCGAGAACGTTGGAACAACCGTCGTCGATGAGGAGATGTAGCAATGAGCGTTTACAGCGATGATGCCTCGAAGCGCATGGATAAGACCATCGAGGCACTCAAGCACAGCTTTGCAAAGGTACGCACCGGCCGTGCAAATCCGCACGTGCTCGACGATCTCCGCGTGGATTACTACGGCATCCCCACGCCCATCGTCCAGCTTGCCGGCGTGAAGGTGCCCGAGGCGTCCCTGCTCGTCGTCGAGCCGTGGGATAAGTCGTCCCTGCGCTCCATCGAGCGCGCCATCATGGACTCCGACCTCGGCATCATGCCGTCCAACGACGGCATCTGCATCCGCCTTCCGTTCCCCAAACCCACCGAGGAGCGCCGCCGCGAGCTCGTCAAGGAGTGCAACAAGTACGCCGAGCAGGCCAAGATCTCCATCCGCAACATCCGCCGCGATGCCAACGACGAGGTTGAGCTGCTCGAGGAGGAGGGCGAGATCACCGAGGACGACCTCGCTCGCGAGAAGAAGGCCATCCAGAAGGTCACCGATGCCCATATCGAGGAAGTCGACGCGGTCCTCAAGACCAAGTCCGCCGAGGTCATGGAGATCTAGGTGCAGATCGACAAACAGAAACTGATCGCCTACTACGCCGACGCTCCCGAGGATATCTCGCTCGACGATATCGATCTCGACAGCATCCCGCGCCATGTCTCCATCATCATGGACGGAAACGGCCGCTGGGCCACCAGGCGCGGGCTCGATCGTGCAAAGGGGCATGTTGCCGGCGTTGATTCGCTGCGCGAGGCAGTCACCACGAGCGTGCGCCTCGGGTTCGACGTGCTTTCCGCATATGCGTTCTCAACGGAGAAGTGGAAGCGTCCCAAGCTCGAAGTCGACCTGCTCATGAGCCTGTTCGCCAAGACGCTCATAGCCGAGCTGCCGCTCTTCCACCAGGAGAACGTCAGGCTCCAGCTGTTCGGCGACCTCGAAGCGCTTCCCGAGGAGACTTACCGCGTATTCATGCGCGGCCTTGAGGAGACGGCCGACCACGATGGCATGACCTTCGCCCTCGCGGTGAATTACGGGTCGAGGGCCGAAATCGTGCGCGCTGCGGCGCAGATCGCGCGCGAGGTGCAGGCGGGCATGCTCAGCCCCGACGACATCACGCAGGATGTGTTCTCATCCCATCTCTACACGGCGGGATTGCCCGACCCTGATCTGCTTATCCGCACCTCCGGCGAGCTTCGGCTCTCGAACTACTTCCTCTATCAGCTCGCCTACACGGAGCTCTATATCACCGACACGCTCTGGCCCGATTTCACGCGTTGGGAAATGCTCCGCGCCATCCGCTCATTCCAGGGACGCTCGCGCAGATTCGGCGGTGTATAGCCATGGACGAAGAGCGTCGGGACGAGAGCCTGCAGGAATCCAACGAGAGCAAGGGCATCGACAAGCTTGTCGACCGCATGGAGTCGCGTCGCGACCGCCTTTCCGACGCTTACGATGCCAAGCAGCTGCGCGGCCAGAAGGCACGTGGCTTCACCGAGAAGCTCCTCACGCGGACCGCTTACGGCATCATCTATGCCGTCCTCACCGCCGGCTGCCTCTTCGCAGGAATCACCCCCACCGCCATCATCGTCTCGCTGTACGCCTGGCTTTGCTCGTCCGAGTTCTTCAGGATGTGCCGTGTCGCAGGTCGCATGCCAAACGAGATCCTCGGTCTTTCAGCCGCCCTCGTCTTTCCCATGGCAGCGCGGTTCTTCAGCCTGAGATCGATGGTCTTCGTCGTCTTCTTCCTGCTCATCGCCATCGGCGTTTGGTACGTGCTCACCCCGCGTGCTAACATCGCAGACGTTGCGGTGACGATTTTCGCTCCCATCTACACGTCGCTCTCGTTTTCCTGCGTCGTCCTGATCAGGAAGAGCGACCCCGGCCTCGACGGTGCCCTGCTCGCCTTCGGCGTCATGCTCTCCATCTGGGCAAACGACTCCATGGCCTATCTCGTGGGCTCGCGATTCGGTGTCCACAAGATGGCCCCGCGCATCTCTCCCAAGAAAAGCTGGGAGGGGTTCTGGGGAGGAATGGTTGCCTCAGTCATCGTTTGGGTCGTTCTCGGATCCATCCATCTCAAGAGCATCTCGCTGCCGCTCGCCATCGCCATCGGCGTCATCGAGGGATTCCTCTCCGTGGTGGGCGACCTCTTCGAATCCCGTATCAAACGCGGTGTTGGCGTCAAGGATTCCGGCACCCTCATTCCCGGCCACGGCGGTCTTCTCGATAGGTCCGACTCGATGATCTTCGGCAGCATGGCCGCCTATATCCTCCTCGTTTTCGGAGGTGTCATCTAATCGTGATGAATATCGCCCTTCTCGGTGCCTCCGGCTCCATCGGCAGGCAGACCGTCGATGTATGCCGCAGGCATCCCGACAAGCTCAAGCTTGCAGCCATCGCTGTCAAGGACTCGATCGACTATGCCATCGCGTGCGCCCATGAGTTCTCGCCAAGCTACGTGGTCATCTCCAACTCCGAGCTCTCCAAGAGCGTTTCCGCAGACATGTTCCCCGCAGGCACGAAGCTTCTCTTCGGCGCCGTGAACCTTGTCACGCTCTGCGAGCTCGAGGGAATCGACTGCGTTGTCAACGCACTCGTTGGTGCCGTCGGCATCTCCGCCGGCTTCGCCGCGCTCAAAGCCGGAAAACGTCTCGCCTATGCGAACAAGGAGTCCATCGTCATCGGCGGCGACCTGCTCATGCCCCTCGCCGCACCGGGCCAGCTCCTTCCCGTGGACTCCGAGCACAGCGCCATTTTCCAGTGCCTCACCGGTGAGCCCGCGAACAGCATCTACAAGGTGTGGCTTACCTGCTCGGGCGGCCCCTTCTTCGGC
>CAMZCV010000144.1 GCA_947305035.1 uncultured Coriobacteriales bacterium
TCAACCGCCTCATGGGTGACACGGGTGTGGCGGTGAGCACCATGGTCAAGTTTCCCATCAACCTGGTGCTGCTCCTCACCACGTTCATCACCGCCGTGAGCGTTCTCTTCGAGCTCGAACCCATCTTCATCATCATCGCAGCCGTGAGCGTGGTTCCCGGCATCGTGATGCAGCGCTTCTCAATGCCCATCGTGCGCGAATTCGCCCAGGTGGAGCGTGCCATCAATGTGCGCATCGGCGCTTTTCTGCAGGAGAACATCATGCAGATGAGCGTGGTGCGCGCGTTCGGCACGCTCGACCGCTCGGAGCAGCACGCCGACGAGGTGTTCGGGTCGCAGAAAAACTTCGTGCTGGACCGCACAATCTGGAACAACCAGGTGGGCGCCCTGCGCTTGCTCTACGGCATCGTCACCGGTACCGGCCTTACCATCTACTGCGGGTACCGCATACTCATGGGCACCATGACCTACGGTTCCATGGGCGCGCTCGCCACCATCTTCGGCCAGGTGCGCGAACCTCTGAAGAACCTCTTCTCGCTGCTCCCGCAGCTCATCTCCTCCTTCATCCACGTGGACCGCCTCATGGAGATCGACGCCTTCGCCGACCAGGTGGGCGAGATCGCGTCCGAAGACGAGGCGCGCGCCTTCTACGAGGACGAGCTCGTGAGCTTCGGGCTCGCAGAAGCGTGGTTCACCTATCCCGCTGTCGCCAAAGACAGCGTGGAGACCGCCGACGAGGCCGAGGAGGGCGAGCCCGATCGCGAGCCGGTTCTCAACGGCTTCTCGATCGAGATAAAGAAGGGCGAGATCACGGCCATCACGGGCATCTCGGGCTACGGCAAGAGCACCATCGTCAAGGCGCTGCTCGGCCTCTACACGCTGGACCAAGGCGAGCGCTTCGCTACCACGCGCACGCAGGGCAGGATACCGCTCACCACACGCTACCAGCGGCTCTTCGCGTACGTGCCCCAGGGCAACCTTCTCACGCGCGGCACCATCCGCGAGGTGGTGAGCTTCGGCACCGAGATGGGCGGCACGGGAGACGAGCGGCTCTGGGATGCCCTGAGGCTTGCCTGCGCGGACGACTTCGTGGCGGAGCTCCCCGGCGGTCTCGATGCAAATCTGGGCGAGCTGGGAAGCGGCCTCTCCGAGGGTCAGATGCAGCGCATCTCCATCGCGCGCGCCATCTTCAGCGGCCACCCCATCCTCATGCTCGACGAGTCCACGAGCGCACTCGACGGGCAGACCGAGGAACGCCTGCTCACCAACCTGCGCGATCTTTCCGGCCATACCGTCGTGGTGGTCACGCACCGCCAGTCAGTGGTGGATATCTGCGACCAGAACCTGCACTTCGGTGCGGAAGAGCTCTGAGATACATGGCGAGAACCTTCACCATACGTATGGCGGATCTCGTGATTGAGATCACAGCGCTGTACAACGATACGTACGCGCTCTGCAGAGACTACCTCGCCGATGCGCCGGAGCAGCCCGACTTCTCCATCGCCACCGATCAGGCGAGCATCGACTACGAGCGCGAGCAGGACAGGCTGGGTGATTTCCCCGACGCCTACTACGAAACGCTTGCCGTGTACCGCAAGATTGCCGAGGAACTGCCGCGCTTCGGGCGGCTGCTCGTGCATGGATCGGCCGTGGCCATAGGGGAGCGAGCGTGGCTCTTCATGGCAACCAGCGGCACGGGAAAATCCACGCATACGCGCTGGTGGCGCACGGAGTTCTCAGACGAGGCCCCCTTCATGGTGAACGATGACAAACCCATCATCCGCCTCGCAGATGACGGCGTCCTGGTGTACGGCACACCATGGGACGGCAAGGAGCATCTCTCCACCAACACGTGCGTGCAGCTTGCGGGGATCGGCCTGCTCGAGCGTGCAGAGGAGGACTGGGCACAGCCGGCGGATGCGTGGACATCCTTCTCCGAGCTGATGCGCTTCACGTATCGTCCTTTTGACGCCGCTGCTGCACGCGCAACCATCCAGACGCTCCTCGCGGTGTCGGAGCGCGTCCCGCTCTATAGGGTGGGCGTTACGGATAGCGCACATGCGGCGCACGTGACACGTGCGGCAATGGCTATTTGATGCTCTGGAATCCCTCGCGGTAGATGCCGAAAAGCTCCTGCGACTGCACCTCGGTGAGCCCCTGGGAGGGGTCTGCACCCTCGACGGTGCTGGAAGGCTCGGCCACAACCTGACCGTCCTTGATGAAGAACACGTGCGGTGTGTAGAGGTGCAGGATGCCGTCATCGTCCTCGCGCAGGTAATCGCCGAAGAGCTCGACGAAGATGTCATAGTCGTCGATGTCGATGTTCGACGTCCAGTTGGGGTCGAGGCGCGTGTTGAGATAACCCACATGCATGTCCTCGGCGAGGGCCGCGTCGTTGAGCTGTGCGATGCAGAGGTTGCACCACGGGCAGCCCGAGAACGCGGCGATAAACGCAAAGCTGTCGCCGTTTTCCATGCGCTGCTGGATGTCCTTCACCGTGAGGTCGTAGAAGACGAGCTCGCCCTCATAACCCTCGAGGCCCGCATACCCGCTCAGATCAGATGCGGGATAGCCGTCGATGGTTCTGGCAGGATCGGGCTTCGGGGCGCAGGCGCAGAGCAGGGCGATGACGAGCACTGCTGCGAATGCGGCGAGCTTCCTGTATGGCTTCACTGCGATCACCTCTGAGGTCGTTCCGTGCTGTTGCTTGCATCGTTGCTATGATAGCCTTTAGTGGATAGGCTCGCAGCGCTCGATGCCGGAGGTTGGAAATGAAGCTCAAGCCAGAATACGTTGTATACGATGCCAATGACGGCGAGAAGCTCGCGGTTGCCACGGGTGATGAGATCAAGAACTTCTCCGGCCTCATGCGTGCCAACAAGTCGGCCTCCGTCATCTTGGATTGCCTTGCCGAGGAGACCACCGAAGAGGCCATCGTGGACGTGATGGCCGCGCGTTTCGATGCACCGCGCGAGACGCTTGCGAAGGACGTTGCGGCCGTGCTGGATACGCTCCGAGGCATCAACGCGCTGGCAGAATAGCGAAAGATGTCGGTTGACCTGCTTCGATTTACGGTTGTACAGTGAAGTGGTAATTGGATAATCTGCTTAATCGGGAGGATGGGCCATGGAGCATTACGAGACTGCATCCATTGACATCGTCGCTATCGAGGAGGATGTCATCACGTCGTCTGAAGTAAGGTGCGAACCATATTATAATCACCGTGACGAATTACTTTACTGGGTTATCTACTACCCTGACGGCCATCGTGAACAAACCACAGATACCGCCAAGCCCTCCGTGTGCCCGTAGCCCCATCGGACCCCCGCAGTCTTTGCCGCCCGGCGCTTCACGCGTCGGGCGTTTTCGTGCTCCAGCCGAGGGCCTGAAGCGACGGGTCGCTTGCGGTCGTTGAGGCGCAAGCGGGCAGATAACCTATGGCCAACTGCAGGCAATAGACCAAGGCGCCCCACACGAAGCCGTGCGGGGCGCCCCAACTTCCTGATACTGTACCAGACTCGGATTATCCGCAGAGGTCTTTAGGATAGTAAGAGTAGTCCTGGCTGGTGCCGTCGCTGAAGTACACCGTATACCCGATGATGTATCCATCGCTGGTGTTCACGGTATAACTCTCGCACCTTAATGCCGATGCTGTGATGACGTCCTCGTCCATGTCGACAAGCACGAGCTCTGGGGTGATGTAGGTCTCCATGGCGGCCTCCCACGAAAGACGAGATTCGATTGACGACTGCATTATACGCTTTCCTGCGGGCTGGCAATCTGCAGCATACTTCCTCGAAAGCAGCGGCGCGCTTCGATGCCCGCGTGAGACGCTTGAGAAGGACGTTGCGGCCGTGCTGGAGGCGCTCCGCGATATCCATGTGTTGGAAGCGCATGTCCTTCCCTTGGGGTTTGACCCGCCCGGCGCTTCACGCGTCGGGCGTTTTTGCGTTTCGGGCCGCTTCCGCCTCTTCCGCCTTGCGCTTGGCGTCGAGGAGGAGCTCGAGTTCCGCCTTATATGGCTCCTCTCCGCGCACGAATGCAGGGCCGATTCTGCGGAGAGGTGGGGGCAGGAGCTGCGTCTGGTTTGCGTACCAAACGTATTTCTCGTTCAGCCGCCGCCGCGCCATCGTGCGGGCTTGCGCGGATGCACGGCAGAAATAGCCGATGGCGCCCTTGGCTATGGTGTTGGCGATAAACGCCTCCGCCACCTCGCGGACCTCGGCAGGCGGATTCGCCTCCTCGAGCTCGGCAATCGCAGCATAGACGGCGTCGATGACGTCCATGAAGTGCTTGGCGGTGACCTTGGTG
>CAMZCV010000145.1 GCA_947305035.1 uncultured Coriobacteriales bacterium
TGGCATTCTGCAGGTAAACGCCCTTTTCCCCGCTTGAACAACCGATCAGGTCATTTGTTCATCGATAAAGCCGGCAGGCCTGAAAACCTGTCAATAAACCTGTCCCTTTGACAGGAAACGGCCCCAGAGCGAGGCAGGACTCCGGGGCCGCGAAGGAAGGTTCTAGCTAAAGCGGTTATGCTTCCTTGCCAGACTTCCACCACTTGAAGAAGCCGAACACAACGCCGAGGCCGATGACAGCGGATGCGGCGTAGAGAACCATCTGCCACGGAGCCAGACCGTAGGAGATCACGGTGCCGGGGGCAACGCCGTTCATGGCGTTGGAGTTGGCGACGACGAAGCAGATGTTCTTGATGGAGTTGCGCATCGCGGCAACAGCAGCGGGGCTGGTGGTGTCCTCGATGGGCGTGGAGATGGCAGCCATGGTGAGCATGTGGTCGGTGCCCGCATAGAAGCCCTGGTTCTTGTTCATGTAGTCATACAGGTTGAAGTCGGTGATGGCGAAGCCCTGGAAGCCCCACTCCTCGCGGAGGATGCCGGTCATGAGGGACGGACGGCCACCGGCCCACTCGGTGCCGATGTAGTTGAACGAGGACATGACGGCCATGCAGGCGGGCATCTCGGTGGTGGAGATGGTGCCCTGATCATCAGAGATGTACTTCATCTCGATGGTGCCGGCCTTGACGCAATACTCGAACGGACGCAGGTAGCACTCGCGGATGGTCTGCTCGGTTGCCCAGGTCATGATGTGGGCGGTACGGTTGGTCTCCTGGTCGTTGAGGGCGAAGTGCTTGATGTAGGCGTAGCAGCCGTTGGAGGCGGCGCCGCGAACAACCTGGGCAGCGATCTCGCCGCCGAGCACGGGATCCTCGGAGTAGTACTCGAAGTTACGGCCGGCGAACGGGCTGCGGTGCGTGTTCATGGCGGGAGCATACCAGCCGTTGTAGCCGGAAGCGAGGGCCTCCTGGCCGATCATCTGGCCGACGCGGAACATGAGCTCCTTGTTCCAGGTCTGGGCCATGACGACCTCGGAGCACCAAGCGCAGTTGCCCGTGGAGCCCATGAGGCTGGTGAAGCCGGCGGGGCCGTCGGGATCGGAGGTCTTGGGCTTGCCGATGGAGGGGATCTCGGCGGTGTTGTAGGCACCGTCGTTCAGGACTGCAACCATCTCGTCGATGGTGACCTGGTCGATGAGCTGATCCCACAGCGGGTCGTCTTTGGGCACACCGCGGAGGTCGATGAGCTGGAGGCCGTTGGAGGCGCCGGTGGTGGGCATCTCGACATCGGAGTGCTCGGAGGCGTATGCCTTGGAGTCGAACATGGCGACGGTGATGCCAGCCTCAGCGGTGGTCTTGTCCTGTGCGCCATCGGGGAAGGTGCCCGCGAAGTCGCCGCCCTAGAAAATGTTGGTGATGGCCTGCAAGTAGGCGGTGGGCTCGTCGAACTTGTTGGACGTGGGGGTGCCGGTTGCGGAGTCGGTGTCGTAGACCTCGGCGCCGAGCGCGATGGTCTCCTCGGCCACGACGTCATGGCTGTTGAGACGGAGGCTGATCACGTAGTCGCCGGCATCCTGCACGTACGCGCCCTTGGAGCTGTCCCAGCTGGCCATGTTGCGCACGGGGAAGCTGATCTCGAGGGTCTGGCTCTCGCCGGGCTCGAGGAGCTTGGTCTTGTCGAAGTTGCCGAGCACGACGGCGCTCTTCTCAAGGCCGCCCTTGGTGTAAGGAGCGGAGTAGTAGATCTCGACGACGTCCTTGCCGGCCACCGCGCCGGTGTTGGTGACGGTAACCGTGGCAACCACGTTGTCGCCATCAACCTTCACGGAGTCGAGGGTCTCCTCGAACGTGGTGTAGCTGAGGCCATAGCCGAACGGGAACACGACGGCCTCGTCATAGTTGATGAAGCCCTCGGCGGCAGCGGTCTCATAGTAGCGGTAACCGTAGTAGATGCCCTCTTCGTACTCGACGAAGTAGGCGCCATCGCCCTGCTGGGTGTAATAGCCGGAAACGTCGGTGTACCGGAAGCTGCCGAAGTTGTTGAAGGTCGGGTCCTTCGTGAAGTCGGCTGCCCAGAGGTCGGTGGTGCGGCCGGAGGGGTTGATCTGGCCGGCGATGACCTGGCCGACGGCGGTGGCGCCGGTGGCGCCGAGCGAGCCGACGTGCAGGATGGCGTCAACCTCGTACTCGCCGGACGTGAGGATGCCCACCTCCATGGTGGTGGAGAGGTTCAGGACGACGACGACATGGTCGGCACCGGCCTTGGCGGCGGCGATGAGGTCCTTCTCCTCCTGGGTGAGCTCGAGCTGGTGCTGGCCCTCGACGTAGTTGGCGGTCTCAGCATTGGCCGTGAAGTTCTCGGAAGCGCCGGAGTTGAGCGTACCGAGCAGGTCCTGGCTGAGGTCGCCGCCCTCGCCGCCGCCACGGCCGATCACGACGACCGCAGTGGTTCCGGCCAGGGATGCCTGGGCGTCAGCGGGATAGGCGGACCAGGGAATCTCGCCTGCATAGTAGGCAGAGGTCTGGGGGCTGTCCATGACGATGTTCGCCTTGGGATAGTTGGCATAGTTGGCAAGAGCGAACTGGTACAGCGAGTCGTTCACCGTGAGGCCGGCGTTCTGGAGGCCGGCGAGGAAGTCGATGCACGACGCGGGGTCGACGGTACCGGAGCCGGCGCCGCCGTAGATCGGATCGGCGGAATAGCGGCCCATGAGCGTCACGGTGCCGGAGACGGGCAGCGCGCCGTTGTCGTTCTTCATGAGGACGATGCCCTCGCCCTCAACCTCGGCAACCATTTCCTCGGCAGCCTTGGTTGCCATGACGCGGCCACGGTACTCGCTGGTGTAGTAGTCTGCATCCCAATTCTCGGAACCGGGAGCGATCGTGATGGTGGCAGGATTGCCACCGCCCGGCGCGTACTTGTCGAGCGTAGAGTCGAACATGACGGCAGCGATGTTTGCAGCCACCACGGCGATCGCGAGGATCGCGAGGATGACCGGCAAGACCTTGCTGCGTCCCTTCCCGTTAGCCATAGTTCCTCCTATAAAACGTTGTCTTGTCGCCGCCCTAGTCCCTTCCCGAAAAGGCTTGGGCGACAAATCACCATTTATGAATATACCATGGAGAACAAGGGAGCCTGAAGGCTTGGCGTAGGCTGTCGGAATTGCAGCGCAAATAGCACGTCCCCACCCTTGGGGACAGGTACCGCAAAAAGAACGCCGCCCCGCTGGTGCGGGGCGGCGCAGGCTGCGAATCCGTTGCCTAGATGATTAGGCGTTGGGGTTCCACTGCTCGAGCTCGGGCTCGGTGAGCGGGGCGGCCTTGTAGGTCTTGGTGCGCTCGTCGTCGATGACGCCGGACCAGTTCATGCCGAAGCAGAAGTCGTAGGTGTTGCCCTCGGAGTCCACGTAGCACTCCATATCGCGCGGGACGTCGCAAAGCTGCGCCTCGACGGTGTCCATATCCTTGGGCATCTGATACTGGAGCAGGCCGTAGGGCTCGCTCTTGCCGGAGATGACGCGCAGGAAGGACGCCATCGAAACTTCGCCCCAAGACATGAGGATGACGTCGGCATACGGCTCGATCTCGTGGAAGCACATGGGATGGTTGGCCTCGATGACGAGGATGAGCTTAGCGGTCTCGGGGAGCTTGGACTTGATGTCGATGACCCAGTCGAGCTCGGACTCGTTGGTGGCGTAGGTGTCGGCGCCGAAGTGCGCACGGTTCTCCTTGGAGCCGTCCTCGAGGATGTCGCCGGCCACGGAGACCTGCTTGACGTTCGGGCCGTCAGCGGTGTAGGGGCGGTACTGCAGGGTGACGGGACGGTACACCACGTCGCCACCAGTCGCGCGGTCGAACCTGGGCTCGTCGCCGCCGGAGTAGCCGTCGAAGGCGTCGTGGGGGTTTTCGATCTTGACGATGGCGTACTCAACATCCGCAAGCTCCTCAGCGGTGAGCGGCGTGATGTCGCTTTCCTGGAGCTGGGGGTTGCCCTGCTCGTCGGCCTCGCCCGTGGGCTCGCCCACGAGGTCGGACACGAGGTCGAAGTACTCGGAGGCGAGAGCCTCGTCGAGGCAGGTGTTAGCGGCAGCCGGACGCATGGGAGCGAATCCGGGGAAGCCGGGGTCAAACGGCGTGAACTTCCTGGGGATGTACACCTTGGGCTTGGAGGCCATGCCGTCCTTGGCGATCACGTTGCCGGCGTTCTTGAGCATGATGATGCACTTGTCGGCGATCTCCTCGGCCGCCTTCTTAGCGGCCTCGGACTCGAAGAGCTCCTTGGCTGCGGAACGGTC
>CAMZCV010000146.1 GCA_947305035.1 uncultured Coriobacteriales bacterium
AGGCGATGGGCGGCTTCATCGGTGCGCGCAGAGGCGCTCGCCTATCCGGTGCGCCGCGCCGAGGTGCCGTTCTTCATCGAGGTCTCCTCGTCTTACGGAAGCCATCTAGAAGGAGCCATCGACCTGCTCTGCACGCAGCCCGGCAGCGCGCATGCCCTGGTCATCGACTACAAGACGGGAGATGCCGGCCTCACCTTGGAGCAGATCCGCGCGCGCCATGCCATGCAGGCGGCATTCTATGCCAGCGTGCTCATGCGCTGCGGATATGCGAGCGTCGAGTGCGCTTTCGTGTGCGTGGAGCTCGATGGCGGCTCGGGCGAGCCGGTGCACGTGCGCTACAGGTTCGACGAGCAGAACCCACCCGAGTTCGACCTCGGGTAGGAGCCGGCATGAGGGAGCGGCAAAAATCCAAACAACCGTTCGCCGAATCGCTTCTACCTGCGGAAACAATGCGAATTCGCAGCTTGCAAGCGTGTGGCGAGCTTCTCGGCAGACGTATCAATCGGGTATCCTGTTAACCGTGAAATCATCCCCCGTGAACATGGAAGGCAGGCATCATGGCCTTCGTCCACCTGCATAACCACTCCGATTTCTCCATCCTCGATGGGGCAACGCGTGTGGGAGATCTTGTCAAGCGCGCCGTAGAGTACGACATGCCCGCGGTCGCCCTCACCGACCACGGCTATCTCTTCGGCATCCCCAACTTCGACCTCGCCTGCAGCGGCTACAACAAGGAGCAGGCAGACTTCAAGCAGTGGAAGAGAGACTGGTGGGAGCTCGAGGAGCCTCCTGCCGACGATCCAGACTCCAAGCCGCATGACCGTGCCCACGCGCAGTGGGAGCACGACGTGGACGTATGGTCGCGCTCGCACGATCTGGCGCTCAAGGGGTCCTGCCGTCCCGAGCCCCTCATCAAGCCCATCTTCGGCTGCGAGGCCTACTTCATCCTCGACGACTGCATCGACAAGGGTACCAAGCAGGTGCGCTATCACCTCATCCTGCTCGCCAAGAACGAGACCGGCTACGTCAACCTCATGAAGATGATGTCGAAGGCCGCCAACGAGATGTTCTACTACAAGCCGCGCACCACGCTCGACATGCTCCGCGAGTATCACGAGGGCATCATCTGCCAGAGCGCCTGCGTTCAGGGCATCATCCCCCAGATGATCTTCCAGGGGCGCTTCGACGAGGCGCGCCAGTGGGCCCTCACCTTCAAAGACATCTTCGGCGACGACTTCTACCTCGAGATCCAGGACCACGGCCTGGCCGATCCCTCATGGAACGGCTGGAACGACCGCTCGCTCTCCGAATACATCGTCAAGATGGGCGCCGAGCTGGGCATCAAGGTGGTCGCCACCAACGACGTCCACTACCTCAATCGCGAGGACGCTCCCACGCAGGACATCATGAGCTGCATCGGAACCGCATCCAACATCGAGGACACCAACCGCAAGCGCATGGAGGGTTCCGAGTTCTACCTCAAATCCGAGCAGGAGATGCGCGAGCTGTTCTCATGGTGCCCCGAGGCACTCGACAACACCCTCGAGGTGGCTGCCAAGTGCACCTACGAGCTCGACTGGTCGCACATGTACCTCCCCAAATTCCCTCTGCTCGACCCTGGCGAGACCTCCGAGGAGCGGTTCCGCAAGGAGTGCGAGGCGGGCCTCGAGCGCCGCTACGGGCCCAACTGGCGTACCCTCTCCGTCGCCGGCGTCAACGTGCTCGAGCGCTTCGAGTTGGAGTACGACGTCATCTGCACCAAGGGCTTCGCCGATTACTTCCTCATCGTGCAGGAGTACGTGCGCTGGGCCAAGCAGAACGGCATCGGCGTGGGCCCCGGCAGAGGCTCCGCGGCAGGCGCCATCGTCGCCTACGCCATGGACATCACCACGTTCGACCCGCTCGAGAATGGCCTCATGTTCGAGAGGTTCCTCTCCATCGAGCGCTCCGAGATGCCCGACATCGACATGGACTTCGATGACGAGCGTCGCCTCGAGGTGGTGCAGCACGTGCGCGAGCTCTACGGCTCCGAGCGCGTGTGCCACGTCATCACCTACTCCACCATCAAGGCAAAGCAGGCTATCAACGACGCCGCGCGCGTGCTGGGCTTCCCGGTGTGGATGGGCCAGAAGCTCTCCAAGATGATCTCGAGCGCTCCCAATGCCACGCTCTTCTCCACGATGAACAAGAACTCCAAGAATCCCGACCAGTATTCTCAGGACTTCGTCGATGCCTACAACAAGGATGAGGATGCGCGCCGCATCATCGACGCTGCGCTCGCCATCGAGGGTCTCACCCGCGGCGAGGGCGTCCATGCCTGCGCGGTCCTCATCACGCCTACGCCGGTCAACGACCACGTGCCCACAAAGCTCGATACCAAGGGCGGCGTCGAGATCACGCAGTACGAGGGCCATTCGGTCGCCGACATGGGCCTGCTCAAGATGGACTTCCTGGGCCTGCGTACCCTCACGGTCATCTCGAAGGCCCTCAAGAACATCCGCGCCAACTATCCCAACGCATCGGATATCCAGCGCATGCCCGCAGCCGTGCGCTCCACCATCAAACCCGGGGCAACCTGCGTCGACATCGACGTCGACAAGATTCCCTTCGACGACCCCAAGATCTTCGAGCTCATGGGCCGCGGCCATACCGCGGGCGTGTTCCAGATCGAGTCCGCAGGCATGACGTCAACCATCAAGGGCATGCAGCCCAAGGAGTACAAGCAGGTCGTGGCACTTATCGCCCTCTACCGTCCGGGTCCTCTGGGCGCCGGCATGGTCGACCTCTACATCAACCGCATGAACGGCCGCGAGAAGATCGCCTTCTACGACGAGCGCCTCCAGGACATCCTCTCCGAGACCTACGGCACCATCGTGTACCAGGAGCAGGTCATGCAGATCTCGGTTGCCATGTGCGGCTTCTCCAAGGGCGAGAGCGACTCGCGCGTGCGCAAGCCCGTTGCCAAGAAGAAGATCAAACTCCTCACCAGCACCGAGTTCCACTGGGAGGACGGCCACGACGAGACCACCTACGATCACTGGATGAACGGCGCCGTGCGCAACGGCTACTCGCGCGAGATCGCCCAGAAGATCTGGGACGACGTGCTCGAGTTCGCGTCCTATGCCTTCAACAAGAGCCACTCCGCGGGCTATGCCATCCTCGTCATGCAGACCGCATGGCTCAAGGCATACTTCCCCAAGGAGTACATGGCGTCGGTTCTCACCAGCTACATGGGCAAAACCGACAAGATCACCCACTACATCTCCGCCTGCCGTCACGAGGGCATCAAGATCCTCCCGCCCGACATCAACGAGAGCGGCAAGGACTTCACGGCAACCGCCGACGGCGTGCGCTTCGGCTTCGCCGGAATCCGCGGCGTGGGCGAAGGCGTGGGCGAGGCCATCCTTGCCGAGCGTCAGAAGGGCGGTCCGTTCAAGAGCCTCTACGATTTCTGCGAGCGCGTCGACAACACGCAGGCCAACCGCCGCGTGGTGGGCACGCTCATCAAGGCAGGCGCGTTCGATTCAACCGGATACACCCGCATGCAGCTCTGGAGCTTCATCGACGAGAGCAATCCCGAGAACATCTTCGATGCCAGCGCGCGCCGTCAGAAGGAGCGGGCAATCGGCCAGCTCTCCATGTTCGACATGTTCGCCAACGTCGCCGGGTTCACCACCGAGATCCCTGCACCCGACGGCATCGAATGGGATCGTTCGCAGAAGCTCGCCTACGAGCATGAGACGCTGGGCATCTACGTTTCCGACCATCCGTTGCGTCCCTACGAGTACGCGCTCGCCAAGGCGCGCGACTTCACCGTGGGCGATATCCAGGTGTCGGAGGAGATGGTCGATGCGGCAACCGGCGCATCGCGCACGCGCTACAAGGTTCCCGAGGGCAGGTCCATCCGCCTTGCCGGCATGGTCACGGGCCTCTCCAAGAAGAACACCAAGAACGGCGACGCCATGGCGGTGTTCACGCTGGAAGACATGGAGGGCGAGGTATCCTGCGTCGTCTTCCCCAAGCTCTACAAGGAGTGCGCCGCCGCGTTGGCGGGTCAGGTCGATGCCGAGACGGGTGAGACGAGCGGAAACGTCTTCGTGAAAATCGCCGGCAAGCTCGAGCGCTCCGACCGCGGCGACCAGGTCATCTGCTCAAACGTGGAACCGCTTATCCTCAACGATGAGTCAAACCGCGCCAAGGTGGTGGAGATCAACATCCCCTCGCGCATGCTCTCCCGCGCGCGCATGGACCAGCTCGGCTCCATCTTCGGGCGCTACCGCGGC
>CAMZCV010000147.1 GCA_947305035.1 uncultured Coriobacteriales bacterium
GGTGGCGCGCTTGACGGTTCCGTCGGCCGATGTGAAGCTCACCTCGACAGCAGATGGTGCATCGGCAGCGCTTGTGGAGAACACGGGGATGTCAACGGTCTCGGTGCCATCGAGACCGAGCGAAGCAGCCCCCTCCCCTTCTGCGAATTGAAGCGGGATGATACCCATCTGCACGAGGTTCGACCTGTGGATGCGTTCGAAACTCTCAGCGATAACCGCTTTGACGCCCTGGAGGAGCGGTCCCTTGGCCGCCCAGTCGCGGCTGGATCCCGAGCCGTACATGGCGCCGGCGACAACGACGAGCGGACGATCGTCGTCACAATGCCCGACGGGACTGAATACGAGATGCCGATCGTCGTCGGCATACGCCTCGGCAGCATCGAAGATGCGCATGATCTTGCCGTTATCCACCTCGAGGGTGAACGGACCCTGCTTTCCGCCTGCAAGCCGGTTCACGATCCTCGTGTTTCCAAACGTTCCGCGCGCCATGACCTCATGGTTGCCCCTGCGCGTGCCGTAGGTGTTGAAGTCCTTGTCGTCAACGCCGTGAGCACGCAGGTAATCGGCGGCGGCAGAATCCTTGGCGATGGTTCCCGCGGGAGAGATGTGGTCGGTCGTGACGAAATCGCCGAGCAGGCACAGCATGCGTGCACCCGAGATCGAGAAGGAATCCGCCTTGCGGGCGATCTCGAAGTACGGAGCGCGGCGCACGTAGGTGGAGGACTCATCCCATGCGAAGGTGGGCGTCTCCACGACATCGATGGCCTGCCAGGCATCGGACCCATCCATCAGGTGCGCGGAGCTCTCCTCATAGAGCGAGCGCTTGAGCGAAGCCGCGAGAACGGCATCGATCTCGTCCGCAGTAGGCATGATGTCGGAGAGCATGACGGGGTTGCCTGCGGCATCTGTTCCGAGCGGATCGACCGAGAGGTCCTTCCTCACACTGCCAGCGATGGCATAGGCGACGACGAGCGCGGGCTGCGCAAGGTAGTTCTGGGCAACATCGGGCGAGATGCGCCCGTCGAAGTTGCGGTTGCCCGAGAGCACGCTTGCGAAGTCGACCTCGGAAGCATGCGCCTTGAGCTCGGGCTTGATCTCACCGGTATTGCCGATGCAGGTCATGCATCCGAAACCGCAGGTAAAGAAGCCGAGTTCCTGCAGGAAGGAGAGCAATCCCGCCTGTTCGAGAAGGTCTGCCGCAGCATGGCTTCCCGGTGCGAGGACGCATTTCACCCACGGGGAGGCGGAAAGGCCCGCCGTACGCGCATGCTTGGCGAGCAGTCCAGCGGCAACCATCATCGCGGCATCCGTAGCAGTGGTGCAGCTTGTGATGGCGGCGAGCGCGATGGTTCCGTCGGTGAGGGAAGCCGTCTGGTCGCCGAAGCTCACGTCGAACCTGCCGGCATCGAGGTCGTGCTGGCAATGCTCCTCAAAACGCGCAGAAAGCCCGGGGATGGTAACGCGGTTGTGCGGACGGGAGGGTCCGGAGAGGGACGGCTCGACCGTGGAGAGATCGAGGCAGATCGTCTTGGAGTAGACAGCTCCGTTGCGACCTCCGAAGGTGCCTTGCGCCTTTTGATAGGCCTCGCAGAACGCGACCTCATCCTCAGGGCGCCCCGTAAGGCGGAGATAGGCGAGCGTGGCATCGTCCACCGGGAACAACGTGGTGGTAGCACCGTATTCGGGCGTCATGTTGGCGATGCAGGCGCGCTGGGTGGAGGAGAGGGAGCCAACGCCCTCCCCCGTCGCCTCGACGAGAGCGCCGACGACACCCTCGCGGCGAAGGAGCTCGCATACGGTGAGCGCTGCATCCATGCCCGATACCAGGGGGCCGAGCGAACCCGTCAGCTTGAGCTCGACAACAGGCGGGACGAGCATCGAGATGGGCTGCCCAAGAGCAGCCGCCTCGGCTTCGATACCGCCCACGCCCCAAGCGAGGACGCCGATGCCGTTAACCGTGGTGGTGTGCGAATCGGTTCCGACAAGCGTGTCATAGCACGCACGCTCGCCCTCACCATGCCAGAGCGCGTCCACGCCCACAACCGTGGAGAAGCGCTCCATGTTGAGCTGGTGGCAGATACCGCCTCCGGGCGGCACGATGTCGACGTTGTCGAACGACCTGCTCGCCCATTTGAGGAATGCGAAGCGCTCGCGATTGCGCCGAGCCTCGAGCGCCTCGTTTGCAGCCTGAGCGGTGGGACATCCCGCCTCGTCGGCGATGACGGAATGGTCGATGATGAGCGTGGCGGGGATGAACGGGTTCACGATCAGCGGATCGGCTCCTCGTGCAGCGCAGGCATCGCGCATGGCCGCGAAATCGACGAAGACGGGGACGCCAGTGAGGTCCTGGAAGAGCACACGGCTCGGCATGTAGGAGATCTCGTCTCCCGCACGGCCCTCAAGACCGGCGTCGATGATGGCGCGAGCAAGGCGCTCGGCCTCGTCGTCGGTCTCGGCGCAGCGGACAACGTTCTCCAGAAGGATGCACAGCGCATAGGGAAGCTTCTCAACCCCGGGGATGGCCGAGATATCGATGATGGTGCGGTTAATGCTTCCTGCGTTTAGCTGCACGCCTGCGCGCGCGAGCCTGATTGCGCTTGAGAAGTCGGTCTCTTCGTGTTGCATAGCGGTCCTTAATCTGTACGATCCTGCGCGACGTCCTGCCCCCGCGCGCCAGATCAGCGCTGACTCGCTTGAACAGATACGTGAACAGTATGAGCGAAATCGTACCGATTAGGACAACTAGTACCCAAACCGCAACACGATCGATGGTTGTATGGAAGAAATCCCTGAAAACGAAGCAGCCAAGCAGGACCATCGCGATGACGAAGCCGATGAGGATGCTGCGCAGTATCGAGATAGGGCGCGAGATGAACACGATAAGGGCGATTCCCACGATTGCCGTGAGCAGCATGCAGAGGGTGGATGTCTCCTCGAAAGTGAGGTTCAGGAACCGTGACGCGACGATGGCGACGAACAGCGATGAGACGATCGAGACCGATGCTGGCGCGGCCCTCAAAAGGACGTTTGCGAGGAAGCTGCCCGTCACGCGGTCATGGTTGGGCTCGAGGGCGAGGATGAACGAGGGTATGCCGATGATGGCGGTGGAGATGAGCGTCATCTGGACGGGGATGAAGGGATACGGCGGCATGACGATGCAGATGAAGGTGAGGAGCATCGTGTAGACCGTCTTCATGAGGAAGAGCGAGGCGGAGCGCTGTAGGTTGTTGATGGACCTGCGACCCTCTGCCACGACCTCGGGGATGTGCGAGAAGTCATCATCGGCTAGGACGAGCTCGGAGACGTTGCGAGCCGCCGCAGACCCCGAGGCCACCGAGATGGAGCAGTCCGCCTCCTTGAGGGCGAGCACGTCGTTCACGCCGTCGCCGGTCATGGCAACGACATGCTTTCCAGCCTGAAGGAATCGGACGATCGAACGTTTCTGGTCGGGTGTGACGCGGCCGAAGATGCGCGCCTCGCGCACGGCGGCGGCAAGCTCTGCTTCGGTTGTGAGTTTGGAGGCATCCACAGCGCGCTCCGCATGGTCGATGCCAACCGACTGCGCGATGGCCGAGACGGTGCGCGGATCGTCGCCCGAGATGACGCGCAGCTCCACGCCCTGCTCCTCGAAGAAGCGGACGGTCTCGGGAGCAGAGGTGCGGATCTCGTCGCGGATGGCGATGAACCCGAGCGGGGAGATGGCACCGATGGCCTTGCCAGAATCATCGAACCCTTCGACCTCGCAGGTTACAAGCACGCGCTCCATCGCATCGAAGCGGGAGAGCTGCGCGAGCGCGGGGCTATCTGCGGGAAGGATGAAGCGCGGGGCGCCCATGATGAGTGAGCGGCCTTCCTCGGTGACGCACCCCGAATACTTGAACGCAGAGTTGAACGGGATGGCGCGCACGGACTTCTCCGCAGTCACGCCGTGAGCGGATCCATACGCCATGATGGCGCGCGACGTATCGTTTGCGTCGAGCGCATTGGCCTGCGAAACCGTGACGAACGCGCGAGCCGCCTCAGCGGAGTTCTCCGCTCCCCCATTCGCGTCGGTGACCTTCGAGACGAGCATGCGCCCCGTGGTGATGGTGCCAGTCTTGTCGAGGCAGAGCACATCGACGCGCGCGAGCGTCTCCACGCAGTAGCTCTGCTGCACGAGAACCTTCTTCATAGCGAGGCGCGTGGTGGCGATGGCGAGGACCGTCGAGGTGAGCAGCACGAGGCCCTGCGGAATCATGCCGATAACGGAAGCGACA
>CAMZCV010000148.1 GCA_947305035.1 uncultured Coriobacteriales bacterium
CCCAACGTTCCCTCGAGGTACTCGTACACCGAGTGCTCGACAATTTCGGGAGTCAGCCCCGGCACCGCAGATTTGAGGAAGTAATTGATGTCGTAGATGAGCGCCGAGCCGTTGATGACCCTGACGCGTTCCACGCGGTAGAGCTGCTCCCCCTCTGAAAAGCCGGTTGCGCGCGAGGTAAGCGGGTCCGCGACGATCTCGCGGAACGAGCGCACGCGCGTGATGGCAGACATGTTGTTGCGCTCCGTGGCCTCCTTGAACGACTCGATATCGCCGAGGACGAACTGGGCCTGACGGTCGGGTTGCCAGATGACCATGACGCCTTTGCCGTGGATGGGCTGCACGTATCCGTGGAGTCGGAGCACCGAGAGGGCCTTCCTCAGCGTGTTGTGGGAGCACTCGTATTCGTCGACGAGCACCGCCTCCGAGGAGATGAATTGCTGGAAGGTGAACTCCCCCGATTCGATGCGATCGCGAAGGTCCTCGTAGATCTCGTAATAGATCGATTTCACGGCCGCCCCAAAAACAATTTAGTAAATCGATGAACGATGATTCACCACAGGAACCCCGTGAATCGACGAGAACCCCAACTATGTGGAGATCAACGCCGCCGCACAGGTGGACGACCCGAATTCGGTGTTCTCGTTCTACAGGAAGCTTATCGAGCTCCGCCACACGATACCTGTCATCACGTACGGATCCTTCAAGCCGCTCCTCGAGGACTCCCCCTCCATCTGGGCGTATGAGCGCGAGCTCGACGGCTGCACGATCACGTTCGCAAGCAACTGGACCACTGAGGAGCAGCCCTGCTCGCTGTGGGACGGGGATTTCGGCGAGATGCTCATCTGCAACTATCCCGAGCACACGCCCGGCATCCTCAAGCCCTACGAGGCGTACGCGACTATCCGCTGCACCCCCTAGCCGCACGATAACAACCGCACGAACAATAAGGGGCGCGCCTTTCGGCGCGCCCCTTTCCCTTGCATCCCACTAGATGAGATAGGTTACTTCCTCTTGCAGGGAATCGGCTTAGGCGGCGTCTTGGGCTTGTCGGCACCGGCGGTGACGACGGCGCCCTCGGGGCACACCTCGAGGCACTTGTTGCACTGCGTGCAGTTCTTCTGCACGATGACGTGCACAAACTTGGGCTTGCCGAGGATGGCATCGTCCTGGCAGGCCTTCAGGCACTTGCCGCAGCCCGTGCACTTGCTCACGAGCACGTGGTAGGTCTGGAACGCGCGGCAAGAGCCGGCGGGGCAGACCTTCTTGGTGATGTGGGCCTCGATCTCGTCGGCAAACGCGTCGAGCACCTGGATGACGGCACGGCCGATGGCCTTGCCCTCATCGCACAGCGCCTGCGACACCATGACCGGAGCAAGGTCGCGCATGAGGGCGAGATCGCCGGGCTTGCCCTTCTTGGAGCAGATGTCCTTGAGAATCGTGGCGATCTGATAGCCGCCCTCGTGGCCGAACGTGCAGGTGCACTCGGTAGCGAAGCGAAGCTCCTGGACGATGTTGAACAGCGCATCGGCCATGCAGTTCTTGGCGTCGTAGGTGCGGAGCACCGTTCCCTCGGCAACCTCGACCTGGGTGTCGAAGCCGCTCGGAGTTACGAATGCGGCTGCGGGAAGGGAGACCCACACGGCCTTGAGGCCGGAGGGATCGACGCCGAGAGAGGAGAGAAGCTCGGACACGGTTGCGGTACCGGCGGTGGTGATTGCGTAGTCCATGATGCCCCCTTCCTAGTATTCGTTCCACAGACGCGGACGGGTGATCTTCAGGCGCAGGTCGCACTGCAGGCAGCGGCTGGCCTCGAACTTGGCCTCGTCCTCGGTGAACGGGCACTCGAACGGCTCGAAGGTATCCTTGCGCTCCTCGGCAGGCGTGAACGCGGGCAGCGTTGCCTTGGAGTAGAACTCTGCGGGAGACTTGCCCAGCTCGCCGGACGGCTCCTCGGGATCGAGCAGCTCTGCCGAGATGTCGCCGTCACCGCCCAGGTAGCGGTCGATGGAGCTTGCGGCCTCGCGGCCCTCCTCGATGGCGGCGATGACGCTCTTGGTGCCGGTGACCACGTCGCCTGCGGCGAAGATGCCGGGCTCGCTCGACATGTGGTTGCCGTCGGCCACGACGTACGGGCCGTGCGTGAGCTCGAGGCCGTAGCCCATGGTGTCCTCGGGCTTCTGGCCGACGCCGAAGATGATGTAGTCGGCGGGAAGGGTGAGCTCGCCGCCCTCGACCAGCTCGGTCACGGCGCGGTGGTTCTCGTCGAAGTAGAACTTCGCGATCTTGTGGATGGTCATCGAGCCGACCTTGCCGGTGCCGTCGTCGTTGATGGAGGTGAAGGCGTAGGCGTCGTGCAGGACGATGCCCTCCTCGGCAGCCTCCTCGCGCTCCTCGGGCGTGGAGGTCATGACGGCCTCGGCCTCGAGGCAGGCACCGTCGACGCTCTTGGCGCCGAGACGGACCGCGGTGCGGGCGCAGTCGTAGGCAACGTTGCCGCCGCCGAGCACGACCACGCGGCCGCCCTCGACGGGCTGCGGGTTGCCCTCGCGCGCCGCCTTGAGGAACTCGGTGTTGACGTAGACGTTTGCCAGATCGTGGCCCTTCATCGGGAGGACGTTGCCCTTGAAGGTTCCCACGGTGATGAGCACGGCATCATAGCCCTGACCGAGCAGCGCCTTGACGTCCTTCACGCGCTCGTTGCACACGAGCTCGATGCGGGGCTCGGGATCGGCGCCCTGGGAGATCTCGAGGATGGTGGCAACCTCGCGGTCGACGATCTCATCGGGCAGGCGGTAAGCGGGGATGCCGTAGCGCATCTGGCCGCCGACCTTGGCGTTTGCCTCGAAGACCGTGACCTTGTGGCCCTTCTCGGCCAGGAAGAGCGCTGCGGTGAGGCCGCCGGGGCCGGCGCCCACGACGGCGACCTTCTTGCCGGTGAGCGGCTCGTGGCGCACACGGCTCTTCCACTCGCCGGTGTCGCGCACGGCAGCCGCGCGCTTCAAACGGCAGATGGAGAGGGCTTCCTGCAGGTAGTTGCGCTTGCACTCGAGCTGGCAGTTATGGGTGCAGATGGTGCCGAGGGTCTCGGGGAACGGGACCTTCTCGCGCACGACCGCGGTGGCCTTCTCCCACTCGCCGGCCTTGACGTAGCGCAGGTAGCGCGGGATATCGATATGGGCGGGGCAGCCGCTGCGGCACGGGACGATGTTGTCCTCGCGGTTGCGGTTATCCTTGAGGAGGCCGACCATGTCGACGATGGAGCCGGTGGGGCACACCTCGATGCAGGCTCCGCAGAAGCGGCAGCCGGCCTCTTCGAGCGAGTTGCCGTTGATGGCGACGCGCATGGAGCCGTCCTCGTTGCGATGGAACCCGATGGCGCCCACGCCGCGCAGGCCCTCGCAGGCGCGCACGCAGCGGCCGCAGCGGATGCAGCGGGTGAACATGTGGGTGATCAGCGGGTTGGAGTCATCGGTGGGAATGGTGCGGCCCTTGCAGCGCCAGCGCTGCGGCGAGACGCCCATGTACTGGTACATGGACTGCAGCTCGCAGACGCCGTACTTGGGGCAGCCCGTGCAATCCGCCGGGTGGGTGGCCAGGATGAGCTCCATGGCGAGACGGCGCAGTTTGTCGGCCTTCTCGGCGGTGGTGGAGACCTTCATCCCCTCCTTCGCGGGCGTCATGCAGGCGCGGACGGGCTCGTCCTCGCCGTCCACCTCGACCATGCAGAGCCCGCATCCCCCGAGGGGCTCAAGGTCGGGATGGCCGCACAGATGCGGAACGAAAATGCCGGCGGCAAGCGCTGCGTTGAGGATGGACTGGCCCTCAAGCGCCTCGATCTCGCGACCGTCGATCGTCAGCTTCATGTGCTCCTCTCCTTTCATGCCGATTCTTACGGGAAAGCGGGGCTCCAAACAGGAGCCCCGCATTCGGTGCCTAAACGGTTAGCGATTAGTCCCAGTCATCGTCGCCGGCGTCCTCGAAGGCGAGCATCGCGGCGTTCTCACCCGCGATACGGCCGGAGTTGAGGCAGAAGCCCATGGTGTTGCCGGAGATGCAGTAGTTGTAGGAGTCGCCGTAGATGGTGCAGGCGTCGGTGCCCACGCAGTAGAGGCCGGGGATGACCTCGTAGTCGTCGGTCATGACCTCGAGCTTGTGGTTGACGAGCACGCCGCCCAGAGTGCCGTAGGCGCCCATGAACTGCTTGCAGCCATAGAAGGGGCCCTCCTCCAGCGGAATC
>CAMZCV010000149.1 GCA_947305035.1 uncultured Coriobacteriales bacterium
GCGGCCCAATCGACCGCCTTCGATATAATCGGCGCTTGCCTGGAGCTTGCAACCCATGCGCCGCAGCCTGACGGCCACCTCGGGATTCTCCTGTACGGCACGATACCGCTCGGGGTGGGCGATGATAACCTCATAGCCTCTGCTCTGGAGGTTGAAGATGGTCCGCTCGTAATCGGCGAACTCAACCTCCGTAGCCCTGCTCGACAATTCGAGCAGGAACTCGTCAGATTCGTCGAAGTGCAGGTAATCGACCCATTCCATGCCCAAATCCATAAGCTTGGCATGGTTGACCTCGAAACCCATTTGGAGCGGGAATCCCCCTGCCGCAGCTACGAGCGCATCCCACATCGCCTCGTAGTCGAAGTAGGGATCGCGCACATGCGGGGTGCAGACGATCTCCGTCACACCCGCAGCTTTCGCCGCCTCCAGCATCTCTAGGCTTTCGGCAAGATTGCGAGCCCCATCATCCACCCCGGGAAGAATATGGCTATGGATATCCCTCATCAGAGTTCATCCGCAGCATCCTCGGCCGCATGACGGGCCGAGGGACGCGTCCGGTTCTCGGGAAGGGGAATCCCTCCCGTTTCAGTGCTGCTGGAAGCGGTGGCGGAGGTCAGGGGCGGGAACTGCGTCTCGTCATCATCGATGTCCGCATCGGAGGTGCGCACACGCCTTCCCTGCTTATCGTAGTAGGCGTAGTAGTACTCGCTGCGCTCCTCATGGCAGTAGTTCATGCATGCGCCGATCACGTTCGCCCCTGCATTTTGGAGCTGCTCGTAGGCATCCACCAGTTCGGTGCGCTTGACGAAGTTCTCGCGCACGACCATGACCGTGCCATCGACGATGGATGAGAGGACGGCCGCATCGACGAACGCAGCGAGCGGAGGGGTGTCGAACACCACGAAGTCGAAGCGCTGCCTGACGTCTGCCACGAACTTCCTGAAGCGCTTGGACGCGATGATCTCGGGCGGGTTGGGGATGTGCGGCTCCACATCGATGAACCAGAAGTTCTCCTCGATGGCAACGGCGCTCTGGCCGTAATCGGTTGCTCCCGAGAGCACGCTGTAGAGGCCGGTCTCCGGATGCTGTCCGAGCGTAGCAGCAAGGGAACGCCTGCGCATATCGCACTCGACCAGAAGCACCGTGCGCCCACCGCGCGCCATCGCACGCGCAAGTTCCAGCGAAACGGTGGTCTTGCCCTCATTGGGTACCGAGGATGTGATCACAACGGTTTTGATGGGGTCGTCCACGCTGGCGAAACGTATATTGGCAAGCAGAGTCTGCGCCGCATTGCGCATGGTGCGGTCTTCGCCCGAATACGATTTCTTCTTTGCCATCGCTCTACCTCCCCTTCCTTGCCTCGGGGAACCTGCCGATTACGGGAACGCCCAGCAATCCGGCAATCTCATCGCCCTTGCGGACGCGCGTATCGAGCATGTCGATGAGCACCACAATTGCAATTGCCGCGAAAAGGCCGGCAAGTCCCGAGACGATCACGTACATGGCGCGGCGGGGACC
This sequence comes from uncultured Coriobacteriales bacterium, assembly GCA_947305035.1. Classification (GTDB taxonomy): domain Bacteria; phylum Actinomycetota; class Coriobacteriia; order Coriobacteriales; family Atopobiaceae; genus RUG721. Next base: position 1,519 of record CAMZCV010000149.1, read on the forward strand.
GCTCGGATATTGCGGGACCTGCGCCGTGTCGAGCACGTTGACGGCATCGACGCCCATGACCTCGCGTGCGATATCCGACACCTTGTCGGCCATGGTATTGGCAACAGCTGCGGCGCTCTGCGGGTCGGGACCGGTTACGCGCAGGGTGATGACGCGCGTGTTGGTGGAGCTCTCGACGCTGATGCGGTAGTCAGACAATGACGAAAGGCCCGTTGCCTCGAGCGTCTCGCGCCTGATGCGGTCGGATGTGAAGAGCCTGGCAACATCGTTTGCAATCATCTGGCTGGTGGAGAGGCTCGTGCTGTCGGCGCTCACGGAATCATCCGAGCGCGTGTAGAGCACATACATGCTCGTCGAAGCAGTGTACTCGTTGGGCATGAGAAGATAGCAATACGCGCCGGACACGCCCGCGAAGAGAAGCGGCAGGAGGATCACGAGCGCAAGCCTCTTCTTCAACAGGTCTAATAGATCGAGCAGGGTCATCTGGATGATTCCTTCCCCTCGTAAACGGCTATTCAGGCGTGTCGATATCGTCGGTCGTCAGACCGGCCTCGTCGACAAGATGGTGATAGTCTCTCGGACTTGCAGCGTTCGATGCAGCCCCGAGGTCGGGATTGGAAGCCTGAGGCTCGGGAATGGGAACGCTGGTATCGTTGGGATCGAGCCCGGCATCGACGCGTTTCATGAGGTCGGCCCACTCGTCGTACATGGTCCCCACGTAGCTGACATCATCCTGCCAGAGCGTGTAGCTCGGGCAGATGGTGGAGTAGAGCTTGACGCCGGACTCCCTGAATTTCAGTGCAAGGGCGATGAAGTCGGAAACGCTGTAATCCGTCGAAATCATCCCCGCAACGCTCGAGATGATTCCTGGAAGCTCCACAGGCGATGCAACCAGGATTTGGTCGATGATGCCCTGGGCAATCTGACGCTGCGATTGGGTTCGCGTGAAATCGCCGCCCGAGAAGGAGTAGCGCTGGCGTGCGTACACAAGGGCTTCTTGGCCATTCAAAAGCTGGCGGCCTGCGTTGAAACTATATCCTGCTACCGAGAACGGCTCGGGAATGTCGACCCAAACACCTCCCACGAGATCGACCACTTCGACGAGTCCTTCGAAATCCACCTCCACATAGTGGCTGATGGGGACACCCGCGAATTTGGAGACGGCACGAACCGCATACGCTGCTCCGCCGTTGGCGAAAGCTGCGTTGATCTTCTCGACGTCTCCTCCTCCGAGATAGATCATGGTGTCGCGCGGGATGGAGATGAGATGGACCGTTCCCGCATCGGGGTCGATACGGCAGAGCATCAGGACATCGCCTCGGGCGCCTGAAACACCCTCGCGCGCATCGGAACCCACGATCAGGACGTAGAACGCGCTGGGATTGTCCACAGCGGAGTCGTTGCCCTCATGGACAGCGAGCGCCTCGAGCAGGGCTTCACGCTCGGAATCATCCATATCCAATGAGCGGTCGAGCGAGAAAATCCAATAGACGACGATTCCCACAATGAGAAGCAGCGACGCAGCGGCAATGGCAAGGCCGATTTTCAGAGGAGTGATCCGCCCCTTCCTCTTCTTGCGGACGCGGATGAGATTCTCCCTGTCATAGCTGGACTTGAGCACGGGCAGATCTGGAAGATCGCTCTGCGGCGCCTCGCCAGCATCCAGGGGACTGGAATCATCCTGCCTGCCAGGCAGCAGATCATCATCCATGTCGACATAATGCTTGGCCACAATCACCGACCCCCGATTTCCTTCGGCGCCAAGAAGCTCGTACCGCCAATTGGCACAATTACTAGGTATTTTACCTGATAGGACATGGTCGATTGCAATCATTGCCCAATTCACACGGTCGGGCCAGTATTTCCAGAAGAGGGGCTGATGACGCTTTGTCTGTTATTCGTTAACCGTAAAGGGGTATCGTATCTAGTGGCCAGTTCTGTCATTCAAACCTTGGAGGTTCTTATGTTCGACGGATTCCTAGCAGCCCTCATGCTCGTCGCATTCATCGCCTCGATCGTTCTCACGGTCATCGGCTACAAGCGTTTCGTCGGCACCAACACCAATCTGCGTGTCGACCTGCGCGACCAGCGCACCTGGGGCCCGTTCCTCAACTTCGACACGCTTATCATCGATAAGGTGCTGAAAGCCCTCTACATGTTCAACGCCATCTTCGTCGCCCTTGAGGCGGTCGTGGTCGTCATCGCGCTCCTCACCCGGGGCTTCGCCGCGTTCCTCGCAGGCCTCGTCGCCGGCGCAATCGCCCTCGTGATTATCGAGCTGCTGCTCCGCCTCACCTATGAGCTCATCATGATGACCATCGTCATCGCCCGCAACACCAGCGAGATCAAGCGCGCCATGGTGGGTGGCGAGACCGCCGATGCCGACGGCATCTCTCCCCTCTCCACCGAGCCTGCACCTGCATACACCCCCGCTCCCACGCCCGCTCCTGCAGAGCAGACCTACACCTACGTGCCGCCCGTGGCTCCCGCTCCCGCCGCCCCTGCGCCCGAGCCCGCTCCTGCGCCTATCGCACCCGCACCGGCACCCGAGCCTGCGCCCGCACCTGAGCCCGTCGCTCCCGCACCCGCTCCCGAGCCCGCACCCGCTCCCGAGCCCGTCGCCCCCACCTGCCCGCAGTGCGGTTCTCCCGTCGGCGAGAATGACTTGTTCTGCGGCACCTGCGGCTTCAAGCTGAAGTAACCCTTTTCCACATTGCACT
>CAMZCV010000150.1 GCA_947305035.1 uncultured Coriobacteriales bacterium
GCAGCGCGGACGCGTCGGGGTCGGTCACCAGCCAGACCATGAAGTCGATGGTGGCCTGCTGATCGGCCTCGGAGGCGTTGGCGTTCACGGCCCAGCAGTTCTCGGTGCCACAGTTCAGGCCGGCCTTCTCCTCGCCGTCTACGCCGCAATAGTACGGGAGCATATGGATGTTCGGCTGAGCTGCCGCGAGGTCGGCGTAGTCCCAGGAGCCCGTGAAGAAGAAGCAGGCCTTGCCATCCTTGAACTGCTGCGCGGGGTCATGGCCACCAGTGGCCAGCGTCTTGGGCTCCACCGTGGAGTTGTTGATGGCCAGGTCGTACAGCTTCTTGTAGTTCTCGACATAGGTGCCCTTGATGGTGGCGGGGCACTCGTCCCAACCGCCGTCATCGCGCTCCTCGTAGAAGTAGTCGAGGTTGGCAAGGTGTCCGGTCACGCGCCAGCTGGACGAGTCGTCCATGTCGGTGGCAACAAAGGCATCAAAGCCCAGCTCGCTGGCGCGGCTGTGAATGTCGGTAGCCACGGCCTCGAGGCTTGCGAAGTCCTTGATGTCGGCGATGTCGTGGCCGGCCTTTGCGATGAGGTCGGCGTTGGCGACGATGCCGTAGCACTCGTAGCAGTAGCCCATGGAGACGAGCTTGCCGCTCTCGTCATACAGGTTGTAGGCATCGGTGTTGAGCTCCGACTCGATGGCCGTGCCCTTGAGGTCCAGTGCGAAGTCGCCCCACTCCTTGACGCCGGCGGCATTGCCGATGACGAACATGGTCGGCGCGTCGGTCTTGTCCATCTCGGAGGTGAGGGTCTGGCTATAGGTTCCCGACGCAGCGGTCACGATCTTGGGCTCGATGCCCTTGGCCTCCTTGTACATGTCCTTGATGGTCTGGAGGGTCTCGTCGAGCTCGGGCTTGAAGTTGAGCCAGTACACCTTGCCGGTAGCGGCGTCACCGCTACCTCCGCCTGCGTTACCGCATGCTGCAAGAGTGGAGGCCGCGATTCCAGCCGCACCAATGAACGAACGACGGGTAATATTGTTGTTTGCCATGAGGGTTCTCCTATCCTGTGTTGCCCAACACATGAACTTACTTGTGGCTGTCTTGGCGCGTGCGGGGCTGTTGCAGCAGCCTCGTACGCGTCCTCTTTCGGACGCTTGGCCTAGCTCCTCGCCTTCCCCAGGGTCTCTCCTTCCCTGAGGCTTGTCTCCAACCGCACATGCCGGTTGGGCGCCGTGCCTTTGATGACATCCAACAGGGTCTTGAATGCCTCCTCTCCCAATGTCTCCTGCGGTTGTACCAGCGTGGTGAGCGTGGGTATGGTGTACTGCGAGATCTCGATGCCGTCGATGGCGACGATCGAGCACGCCTCAGGCACACTGAACCCCACGTTATGCAAGGCCTTCATGGCAGCAATGGCCATGGAATCCGCTACAGCAAAAATGGCGGTGATATCGGGACGTTCCCCGAGCGCAGCCAAGGTGCGCCCGTAGGCGGCGCTCATGGTGAAGTCCACGGTTTCGAGCACGAGGTCCTCGTCGTGGGGTATGCCCGCATCGACAAGCGCCTGACGGTAACCGGCATAGCGCAGCTCGCTGATCGAGTGGTCGCGCACGCTGTCCAACAGCACCGCAATCTTGGTATGCCCATGGTCTATGAGCAGCTTGGTGGCCTTATAGCCTTCGGCATAGTCATCGATGGAGACAGACGAGTAGGCGCTCTTGTCAAGGTCTCCGAACTGGTTGGTGTTGGTGCAGCACACGAAGGGGATGCCGAGGGCGTCCCCCTCGGCACGGCTGTAGTCGAAGCGGCCACCAAGGAAGATGAGGCCCTTCAGGCGCTTCGAGCGCACGAGGGTCGCGCCAGCGGAAATCTCGTCCGCCCCCACGGGTATCTGGTGCAGGACCATGGTGTAGCCCGCCTCCTCGCACCGCTCTTCGATGGTGCGAATGATGGGGGTGTAGAAGGGGTTCTCTGCGCCACGAACGACCAGTCCGATGGTGTCCGCAGGTGCCATGACAAGATCGCGCGCGCTGTTGTTGGGGATGTAGTGCAGCTTGTCCACCGCCTCGAGCACGCGGGTACGCGTCTCGGGGCTCACGTCGGGATGGTTGTTGAGCACTCGCGACACCGTGCTCACCGCAACGCCGCAGTAGGCGGCAACATCCTTGATGGTCATGCGTCCTCCCCTCGCAGCTCATTTGGTTTCCCTCGTTGGAAACGTTTCTGGTAACGTTTCCAATACTGTTATATCACCTGTCGCCGGCGATGGCACTGACAATCTGGAAACGTTTCCAGAAATGCGTCGGCGAGCGAGGCCTTTTCCCGAGCGAACGGCAGTGGGCTCGCCCGTCGGGTGGAACATGTCCCGGCATCTGACACAGGTAGGGAAGGTAGCGTGCGCTGGGGGCATACCTTTTTGCCCAGCCGACACATGCGGGGAAACCAAGGGACACGCCCTTTTTTGCCCCGCGGGGCAAAAAAGGGCGTGTCCCTTGGTTTCCCTATTGGTCAAGCGTCTCTAGTCGCCAAACACCACGGCCTCGAGCGGACGCAGCGCGCCGCACTTGGAGGCGCCGCACGTTCCCGCAAGCAGCTCCATACCCTCAATGAGCGCCGCGTCGTACGACGCCTCCTCGCCTGAGAGGTTCGCCAGCACCACGGCCGCGCCCCCCTCCCCCTGGCGACGGTAGGCGTAGACCTGCTCGTCATCGGCCATCAGCTCCTCGAAGCTCCCGGCGACGAGCTCGTCGCGCTCCGCACGCAGCGCCGCCAGCTTGCGGTACCACGAGAGCGGGGAGTCGGGGTCGGCGGACTCCGCCTCCACGTTCACCTGAGTGTAGTCGTCGTGCACGGGAAGCCAGGGCGTCGCCGCGGAGAACCCGGCGTTGGCGCTCGCGTCCCACTGCATGGGCGTGCGGGCATTGTCACGGCTGAAGCGGTTGCATCCAGCAAGCGCCTCGGCCTCGGTGCGGCCCTCGCTCAGCGCGAACTCGTACTGCGAGCGCGTCTGAAGGTCGTCGAACTCGTCGAGGGACTTCCACACGCGGTTGGCGTAGCCGAGCTCCTCGCCCTGCATGACGAAGGGGGTTCCGCGCAGGGTGAGCAGGACGGTGCCCAGGGCCTTGGCCTTGTCGGAGATACTCCCCTCGCAGCGGAAGAAGTTGACCGTCGAGCGCGGCTGGTCGTGGTTCTCGAAGAATACGGGGTACCAGCCGTTGTCTGCGGTGTTCGCCTGGCTCTCGGCGAGCACGCGCTTGAGGTCGGTGAGCTTCCACTCGATCGGGCGGCACCAGACCTCGTCCTCGCACGACACGGCCTTGGTGTGGCTGAACTCGAAGAGCATGTCGAAGACGCCGCGCTCGCCGACCCAGTCTCCCAGCTCATCGGCGCCGACGCCGTTGGCCTCGCCCACGAGGAAGATGTCGCGGCCGTCGCGCACGCCCGCCTTGAACTCGTGCAAGAAGTCGAGGATGCCGGGGGTGTTGGCCGTGGCGGCATGCACGGCATACATGCCGTCCTCGCCGTCGGCCGGGCCGTCCACGAACTCGGCGGGCTTCTTGATGTAGGTGATCGCGTCGATGCGGAATCCGCCTACGCCCTTGTCGGCCCAGAAGTTGGCGATGTCGATGAGCGCACGGCGGACAACGGGGTTCTCCCAGTTGAGGTCGGGCTGCTGGGGCGCGAAGGTGTGCAGGTAGTACTGCTGGCGCTCCTCGCACCACGCCCAGGCGCTGCCACCGAAGATGGAGCGCCAGTTGGTGGGGGCGCTGCCGTCGGGACGCGCGTCGCGCCAGATGTACCAGTCGGCATAGGCGTTGTCGCGGCTCTTGCGCGACTCCTTGAACCAGGCGCACTGCTCGGAGGTGTGGTTGAACACAAGGTCCATCACCACACGCACGCCCTTCTCGTTGCCCTTGGCAATCAGCTCGTCCATGTCTGCCATGGTGCCGAAGGAGGGGTCGATCTGGCGATAGTCCTCCACGTCGTAGCCGTTGTCGACCATGGGGCTCTTGTAGCAGGGGGTGATCCAGATGGCACCGACTCCCAGCGAGGCCAGGTAGTCGAGCTTGGCCGTGATGCCGGCGATGGTACCTGTCCCCTGGGCCGCCGTGTCATAGAAGCTCTTAGGGTAGATTTCGTAGGCGATGGTCTTCTGCCACCAGGCAAGGTCTTGTTTCTTGGTCATACTGAACGCCTTCAATCTCTCATTGTGTCTGAGTCGAGGCCCATGCCTCAC
>CAMZCV010000151.1 GCA_947305035.1 uncultured Coriobacteriales bacterium
GTATTCCGACCGTAGTGGGACGGGATCAACCGGCTGAGGGACGGGATTGATCGACCGTAGGGACAAAACTACCGACTATAGGGGCGGCAAGGCGAGAAACCCCAGTTGGCTATCGCCGAGAGGGGCTATAGTCGGTAATTCTTTTGAACCCGGCTATCGAATGCCCGCGGCCTTGAGCAGCGCATTCGTGTACTCGTCCTGCGGATTGCGGTAGACATCGCCCACGGGGCCCTGCTCGAGGATGCGCCCCTCGCGCATGATCATCACGCGGTCGCAGATCTGGTACACCACGCGCAGGTCATGGCTGATGAAGAGCATCGAGAGTCCCATGCGGTCGTGGAGCGACTTCAAGAGCTCGAGGACCTGCTTCTGGATGGTGACATCGAGCGCGCTCACCGGTTCGTCGGCGATGAGGAAGCGGGGCTTGCGCATGACTGCCACGGCGATGGCGACACGCTGGCGCTGGCCGCCCGAAAGCTCTGCCGGATAGCGCTCGAGGAGCGTTTCGTCCAGCTCCACCTGCTCGATAACCTCGGACACGCGGCTGGCACGCTCCGCCTGCGTCCAGGTTCGCGCGCGGTCGACACGCAGGGGCTCCTCGAGGATCCAGCGCACGCGTTTCGCGGGATTGAGCGAGCCGAACGGATCTTGGAAGACCATCTGGGGACGGTCGCCACCCAGCAGGATCTCGCCGTTGAAGTCGCGGATGATGCCGCAGATCGCCTTGGAGAGCGTGGTCTTGCCGCATCCCGACTCGCCGCAGAGACCCAAGATCTCGCCCGTGCCGATCTCGAAGTCCACATCGTGGAGCACGTGCGAGAGCGTCTCCTTCTGGCCGAAAAGCTTCGAACGGTCGCGATACCACACGTTGAGGCCGCTCACCTTGAGCTCGACGGCCTCGAGCTCCGCATCGGTTTCGTAGATGCCGCCCATCGGCACGGTGTACCTCGCCATGGCTACAGCACCACCTTCGGAATAGCGTCGATGAGCATCCTGGTGTAGCTGTGCTGCGGGTTCTCGAAGACCTCGTCTGCGGTGCCCGTCTCGACGATCTCGCCTTGGCGCATGACCACGACGCGATGGCAGAGCTGGCGCACGAGCGACAGGTCGTGGCTGATGAAGATGATCGCCGTGCCGTCCTCGGCGTTGATCTTGCGCAGCAGGGCGATGATCTGGGCTTGGATGGTCACGTCGAGCGCCGTGGTGGGCTCGTCGGCGATGAGGATCTGGGGCTTGGAGATGGTCGCGGCGGCAATCATGACGCGCTGGCGCATGCCGCCCGAGAGCTCGTGCGGGAACATGCCGTAGACCTGTTGGGGGTCGGGAAGGCCGACGGCGTCCATTGCCGAGAGGGCTGCGGCGCGCCGCTCGCCTGCGGAGAGCTCCTTGTGGTGGATGCGCAGCGCCTCCTCGACCTGCATGCCGATGCGCTGCAGGGGGTCGAGCGAGGTCATGGGCTCTTGGAAGATGATCGAGATCTCGTCTCCCTGGTAGTGGCGTAGCGTGGAGCGGTCGCAATGGAGCAGGTCATGGCCGTCGAAGAGGATCTGGCCGCTGCGCTCGAGCGCGTGGCGGCTGAGGAGTCCCGCGATGGCGTGGGCGGTCATGCTCTTGCCCGAGCCCGACTCGCCCACGATGCCCACGATCTCGCCGCGGTGCAGCGTGAGGTCGAAATCGGCGACCGCCACCTCGGGGCGGTCGTGGTCGTGGAACTCCAGATGGAGGTCGCGGATCTCGAGGATGGGCTCGCCGAGCGGAGCTGTCGTCATCGCCGCGGCCATGCTAATCGAGCCCCTTCGTTGCGGGCCTGAGCCCTTCTCCCATGAGCGAGAAGCCCAGCACCATGAGCACGATGACGATGCCCGGCCCCAGCACGGCGGACGGCACCGTGAAGAAGATCTCCTGCGCCTCCGAGATCATCTGGCCGAGCGACGCGAAGGGAGGCTGCGAGCCGATGCCCAGAAACGAGAGGCCCGCCTCTGCCAGGACGGCGTTGTTGAAACCGATCATGAGGTTCGACAGCAGCACGCCGCGCACGTTGGGGAGCATGTGCACGAAGATCACGCGGGCATTGCTCGCGCCCTGCAGGCGCGCGTTCTTGACATAGTCGAGGTGCTTGATGCGCACGTACTCGCTGCGTACCACGCGCGTGAACGAGGGGATGAACGCGATGCCCAGCGCCCACATCACATGCGTGGTGCTGGAGCCGAAGATCGACACGAACACCAGCGCGAGCAGCACGTTGGGGAAGGCGAAGAGGCCGTCCATCACGCGCATCACGATCTCGTCGAGCACGCCGCCGTAAAAGCCCGCGAATGCGCCGATGAGCACTCCGAGCCCTGCTCCGATGGCCATGGTCCCAAGGGCGACCATGAGGGTGACCCGGCTGCCGTACATGACGCGCGAGAGGATGTCGCGGCCCATCTTGTCGGTGCCCAGCAGGTGCGCTGCGGAGATGCCCTGCATGCGATCGGGGCTCATCGCGGTGGGCTCGTAGGGCATCCACACGAGTCCGACAACCACCAGCAGCACGACGGCGAGCGTGATGAGGGCGCCCATGCGGAACAACCCCGGATTGGGCAGTCGGTCGATGAAGGCGAGGGGGCTCGTGCGCTTCTTCTCCATGGTGTCACTCCCCGTCGATCCTGGGGTCGAGCACCATGTAGAGGATGTCGACGATGAGGTTGGTCACGATGATGAAGACGGCGATCCACATGACTGCGGCAAGCACCACGGGATAGTCGCGGTTGCCGATGGAGGCGAGCAGGGTGTTGGAGATGCCGGGGATGTTGAAGACCCGCTCGACCACGAGCGAGCCCGCGAGCATGTTGGAGAAGCACATGCCGAGGAACGTGAGCACCGGCAGGAGCGCGTTCTTGATGATGTGGCCGAAGAGCACGCCGTTGGTGTCGTTTCCCCTGCTATAGGCCGTGCGGGTGTAGTTCTTGCCCGCCTCCTCGAGGATGGTGCCGCGCAAGAGCTTGGCAAGCTGCGCCGCACGGGGGAGTGCGATGGCGATGGCGGGGAAGATGAGGTAGCCGAGGAATCCCGGGATGCTCGCGGTGTACGATACGTAGCCGCCCGGTGCGAAGAGGTGCAGCACCATGCCGAACACCCAGCTGATGAGGATGCCCGAGAAGAACGGCGGGACCGCCATGATGACCTGGTTGAGCACCATCACCGCACGGTCGAGCGCGGAGCCCGCGTATTTCCCGGTGTAGATGCCCAGGGGGAATCCGATGGTGCACACGAGTACGAACGACATGATCGTGAGCGAGAGCGTGACCGGCACTTTTGCGGAGAGCAGCGATGCCACCGGCTGCTTGTACACGTAGGAGATGCCCGGATCGCCCTGCACGAACGAAACGAGCCATTTGACGTAGCGGATGGGGAGCGCCTCGTTCAGGCCCAGCTCCTCGCGGAGCGCCTCGAGGCGCTCGGGGGTTGCGCCCGTCCCCAGCATGCGGGTGGCGGGGTCGCCCGAGATGAGCGAGAAGGCCACGAACAGCAGCAGGCTCACCACCGCCAGGGTGATGAGCGTCGTTGCCGTTTTCTTGAGGACGTACCGCATCGCTGCCTGCGCTTGCGCCTACTCGGCCGGTCGGATGGTGGCGATGTTCTGGGCGTAGAGGGGGTAGAACTCGTAGCCCGTGAAGCGGTTGTCGAGCGCGACGAAGCTCGGGAGGTCCTGGATGTAGACGCTTGCGCACTCCTCGGCGAGGATGCGCTCGCACTCCTTGTAGAGCTCGGTCTTCTCGGCATCGTCGATGGCCGCGCGGGCACGCGCGTAGGTATCGTCGTAGTTCTTGCTCGAGAAGTTCACGAAGTTGTTCTTGTCATTGGTTTCGAAGCGCGCGAGCATGGCCGGCGCATTGAGCGCGCTTGCGTCGACGCCCACCACGGTGCCCTCGAAGTTCCTGCCGTTGTAGACGTCGGAGATCCAGGTCGTCCACTCGATCTGCTCGATGTTGGCAGTGACGCCGATAACAGCGAGCTGTTCCTTCAGAACCTGCGAGGTCTCGATATGCTGCGGATGCGCGCTGGAGACCCGGATGGTGAAGGAGAAGCCGTTCCCGTAGCCTGCCTGCTCGAGCAGGTCATTTGCCTTGGCGATGTCCTGGTTGTAGACATCGTTGAGCTCGGGCATGAAGAACTTGGTGAAGGCGGGGTACATGCTGGACCCCACCTCCGTGCCCTTG
>CAMZCV010000152.1 GCA_947305035.1 uncultured Coriobacteriales bacterium
ATGATCTCGTTGGAGACCTCGGGGTCGAAGATGACGTTAGTAGTCTTACGAGAGTGGTCCTGATAGGTAACGGGCATGATTGCCGCCTTTCTTACAGACCCAGATTCTCCGCGAATCGGTCTGCGTTTGTCTTCTTGGCGTTGGTGTTTCCGCCGCCGTCATCCTCACGGTTGGGGTAGTTGGGGACGAGCTTCTTCAGCGCCGTGGCCTGCTTGACCAGCGATTCCTCGTCCTCGCCGTTCAGGGTCTGCACGACCTCGAGCGGCAGCTTGGTCTTCGCCGCGACGCGCTGTGCCATCTGTGCGCGTTCGGCCTGCGCTTTGAGCTGTTGCAGCTCCGCCTCGGCCTTCTCCGCGCGTGCGATGGCCTTCTCCTGCTCGGACAGGTTCGCCGCCTTGAGCTTTTCCAGCTCCTGCGCTGCGTCCTTGTTCGCCTTGGCCTTTGACTCCCAGTCTCGCGCGTGGGTACGCATCTCCTCGTACTTGGCCTTCCAGTCGACGGTGCCCTCGTCGGTATCGTCGGTCTGGTCTTGCTTGGTGGGATCGTCTGCCATGACCGTCCCCTTTCCGCCCTTTCCGGGCAATGATGAGAAGCCCCTTTTCGGGACTTGTGACCGCGATTGTCGGCTCACGGTGTGCCGTCATGGGCAAGACCACCCGTTTCGGATGGCCTGCGTCTGAAAGCCCCTGCGAGGACTCGAACCTCGATTTGCCGCTTACGAAACGGCTGCACTACCCTTGTGCTACGGGGGCTGAATCGCTACTTGACCTCGGCGTTGACGATGGATGCGTACTCGTACTGGTGGCGTGCGGACTCGCTGAGGTAGACCACATCGGCGATGGAGCCACGACCCTCGTAGCCATTGAGCAAGAAGAACAAGACCTTACCGTCACCCACGTCAATACGTCGATAGCGCGGGTGGTTGACGGCGTTGTCATCCATCTGCTTGACGAACCAGAAGACTTTATCTTGAGTGCGATTGGCCTGAGCCGCGTTGTCACAGAAGACGGCCACGCGCTTGCCCGCCTTCGCATCCTTTGCAATTTCGTTGTATGGCATCTCTAGCTTCATCTTGCCTTCTTCCTCAGCTTCGCCTTCAGTCGCGCGTTCCTTGCGCTCCTGGCATATGCGTCCATGATTCCTTGGCGCTCGGTGTCGATATCGGTGCCCTTGCGTGCGGCGCGTCTTGCGGCCTTCTCTTCCACGGCATTCACCCATGCGACGGCGAGCGCGTCTGGGTCGTAACCCTCGACCTCGTAAGCCTTCCACGAGGGCGTGACGCGGCAATCGCAATGTGCGTGGGCATGTGATGCCGCCACCTCGGTGTGGTAGACGAATCCGCGAGAAGCAAGCATCAGGCAGAAGTCGCATGTCTCGTCTCCCGTTGGCACTCGTGCGAATCGTGGCTTCACGGGGTCGACCTTCGCATTGTTGAGGCACGTCTGCGCGGCAGCGACCTTGATTTCGTAGTCCACGCGAGAGACGCAGAGATTGACGAACGACTGCGGGTCGCCCTTGACGAGCTTGTCGGCGAACGCACGCACCGCGCCATCGGTGGCCTGCGGGTCGCGCCCACAGTCGAGCGTGCCCGTGATGGTCGAGCCTAGCTCCTGCTGTCGTATCGCGTTGTAAAACGCCCGCGACAACTGCGCAGTTCCAGACGTGGCCGCGCCGCACACGCCGTTCACCAACACGACCACCTGAGCACGCACCTCGGCTACATCATCCATGAGGTCGATGAGCGCGAGCGCCGCCGTGAGCGAGTCGCGCGACTTCCGCGACAGTTCGTTGATCGCCGCTGTGTAGTTATCCAGCCACAGGCGCGGAACCATCGTCCTCGTCCTCTTCGTCTGTCTCGTCGGTCATCTGTGGCGTTGAGAACATCTGCGCGACCATCTGCTCACCCATGATTCGCAGTTCCTCGGCCTTCAGTTCCTCGAGCTCCGCATCAGAGATGCCCATGTGACGCGCGGCCACGTCCGTCGGACCGAAGCCCTCGCGCATGGAGTTGACCTTGAGCGCCCAATCGGAGCGCTCCGAGAGCGTGTGGAGAATCGGGTCGGAGAACTGCGCCTGTACCTCGTCGTAGCCCGTGCCTGCGAGCTCGTCGGTCGTGACGCCCTGCTCGATAGCGAACGCCGCACGCATCACGCGCTGAAGCGTCTGCTTGTCGGCGGCAATGTCACGCTGTGCTATCAGGCATATGTCCTCGCGACCAGACGCGATAGCCTCAGCCGACGAGGGATTGTCCTGGATGATGCCGAGCGAGGACACGGGCACGCCCGTAGCGCCCGAGAACTGCATCGCGAGGGAGCGCAGTTCGTCGATGAACGGCTGCGGCGAGTTGCCCGAGAGCTGGCCGACGTTCGGGTCGCGGTCGGTTTCCTCGTTGGCCGTGAGCAACAGCATTCTGGCGAGCTGGAACTTGTCCTTGTCGGCCATCATGGAATCGAACTGCTCATCGGTAAGACCCGTCGCCCACAGCTTCGCCATGCTGTAGAACGCGCCGCTCACCTGCATGTGGAACATGCAGCGAATCGCGTCATCAGTGAGCGTGCGCACGAACTTGGTGATTCTGGTGCGACCGAACGGCGCGACCGTGCCGACGCGACGGTGGGCGAACACGAAGAGCGTGGGCAGTTCCTCGCGCATGGGTCCATCCGAGTACACCCATTCGCCGTCCGCAATCTGTCGGAACTCGCCCACGTTGTAGGGCATGTGGAGGTTGACGATGGTCGGCACCATGACGTGTCTCGACCATGGCGTGTACTCGCGCCGCGCGATCGCCATACCCATCGCGACCACACCGTCCGTGAAGTCGGGCGACGGCAGCGCCGTGAACGTGTCCGCACCATGGAATCGGATGAGTGCGTGGCCGTCGCGCCTGCGGTTGACCGTCGCGGCCATGCAACCATAGAGACCCTTGACGGGCACGTGCTGGTTGTAGTTGTCCACGAGGTTGTTCCGCTCGACCACATCGCGGAGCAGTTCCTCATCCAAGTCCTCGGGGAGCGTGAAGCGCTCGAGGTTGATGCGCTCCGCCCAATCATTGACGGCCTTCTCTGGCCAGTGGCACGTCTGGTCGTTCTTGATGTTGGCTGTGACGCCGTAGTCGCCCACGACCACGTTGCCGTCGTAGTAGCGCCGTAGCTTCTCGTTGTGGTCGATGTGGCGTTCGTACTCGTCCACCAGAAGCGAAATCGCGTCCCACGCCGCATCGGTGATGCCCGCCGCGCGTTCGATGCCGCGCAGGTCGACCACGGCCTGCTCGGAATGCCACGTGTGAGTGTCGTAGTAGGCATCTCGTTCGTTGTCTAGCATCCCACACGTCCTTTCCTTGCCGGGTCACGCTTGGTGACCGTGACTTGCCAATACGCCAGCGCCGCAGCCTCGGCGAGGGTGGCGTCTGCTTCACGGGTGGACTCGAAACCGAATCCGCCGCGGTTGCCTATCTTTCGCTTCTGGCACTTGGTCACGCTCGTTGTGAGCTGTGGCTGGCCGAAGTGCGTCACCTTGCATTCGTTGATTGCGCTCACGAACGCGCCGCACGCTCCGCCCACCTCCGTCGCCGTGGGTCGCACGATAACGTGCTTGGGCACACGCGCGGATTGCAGGCGCTCGGTTAGCTCCTGAGCGTTGGACTGGCCGTCTATCACGATTTGGGAGCACCGCTTGACGCGCTCGACCAGCCAGTCCACGAGCCACTGGATGCCGATGCTGAGTTGCTCCACCTTCACGATTTCGACGTGGGGGACGGCATTGTCGCGACGCTCCTTGATGGCAGCGGAGAGCGCGACCTCAGAGCCATCGGGCGAGAACTTGGCGCCGTAGACGATGACGCCCACCTTCGGGGGGCACGCCGTCTCGCACGCCTTCCACGACTTCTCCCCCACGAGCTTCGCGAACACGTTGATCTCTGACCAGTAGCCCAGATGCTCGCGTGCGAACGAGTCGGCAGGCATCCCCCTGGAATCCTTGCGGAACGCCGAGATGAGAAGCTGGTACCCCAGCGACGGGTTGTATTCGTACCACCTGTCCTCGTCCAGCGGGTCGCCCACCTCGGGTGCCGCCCACTCGTGGATGCACATGCCGTCGTATGGGTTGTTGTGCGCCTCGTATCTGAGGTTCGCGAACACCTCGCCCTTCTGCGGCTTGTCGGGGTCGGGAACCGTGCCCATGAGAATCGTCTG